>CAZDRA010000006.1:40657-60107 GCA_964507705.1 uncultured Roseivirgaceae bacterium
ATTATATCTTTGCAGGAATTATTTTAGAAGCTATGAACGAACAAAATTTTGGTATAAAAGAGATTATTTCTCACGCAAAAGAATATGGTTTTGTATATCCGTCAAGTGAAATTTACGATGGCCTGCAAGCTGTCTATGATTATGGCCCTTTTGGAGTAGAACTGAAAAAGAATCTCAAAGAGCTTTGGTGGCAAGCTATGGTCAAGCTCAACAGAAATGTCGTCGGATTAGATGCTTCCATTTTTATGCACCCACAAACATGGAAGGCCTCCGGTCATATTGATAGCTTCAACGACCCTATGATTGACAACAAGGATTCTAAAAAAAGATATCGCGCCGATATATTACTGGAAGATAAAGCTACAGAGTTAACAGAAGAAGGGAAACAGGAGGATGCAAAAGATCTTTTAAAAAATATGGCCAGATTGCTGGATGCAGAAGATATGGATGGCGTAAGACAACTGATTATAGATTCAGGAATTGTTTGCCCTGTTTCCAAATCTTCCAATTGGACAGAAGTGCGTCAATTCAATTTGATGTTTTCTACACAAATTGGTTCTGTCGCTGATGATGCTAGTAATATTTACTTACGACCAGAGACGGCACAGGGAATTTTTGTTAATTTTCTTAATGTGCAAAAAACCGCCCGAATGAAAGTCCCATTTGGCATTGCACAAATAGGTAAGGCGTTTAGAAATGAAATTGTTGCAAGGCAGTTTATATTTAGAATGCGGGAGTTTGAACAGATGGAAATGCAATTTTTTATCCGACCAGGAGAAGAAATGCAATGGTATGATCATTGGAAGCAAATCAGGCTCAAGTGGCATCACGCTCTGGGAATTCCTGAAGAAAATTTAAGATTTCATGATCATGATAAACTGGCACACTATGCCAATGCTGCTGTGGACATCGAATATAAGTTCCCATTTGGTTTTAAAGAAATCGAAGGGATACATTCCAGAACAGATTTTGATTTGATGAGCCATCAGAAATTATCCAGAAAGAAACTGCAATATTTCGATCCAACAATAAATAAAAATTATGTGCCATATGTAATTGAAACTTCTGCTGGTGCAGACCGCCTATTCTTTATGTTGCTTTGTAACGGATACAAACAAGTGACAGTTGGTGAAGGAGAAAATGAAAAACGACGTACTTTCCTCAAATTTCATCCGGCATTGTCTCCGGTAAAAGCTGCCATATTACCCTTGGTAAAAAAAGATGGTTTGCCTGAGATTGGTCAAAAGATTTATGATGAATTGAAATTTGATTTCAATTTAATTTATGAAGATGCGCAATCTATCGGAAAACGATATACAAGGCAAGATCTGATTGGTACGCCATTTTGTATTGCGGTTGACCATCAGACCAAGGAAGATGAAACTGTAACCATTCGCCATCGCGACACCATGGAGCAGGAAAGAGTAAAAATTGGAGATCTGAAAAATATTATTGAAAGAGAAGTGTCAATAAAAAATATTTTTAGGGAGCTATAAAGTTCTCGATGAAGTCTAATTAATTGACTTGATTATAAAATTGAAAAAGTATTCAAAAGCATATCTTTTAAAATTCCGAAATAAAAATTATTATGGGAATAGTGAGCCTAAAAAAGTAATATCTGAACTTGTTGATAAAGCTTGTAAAAATAAAAAACTATCTTTATCGGAAGCTGACTTTGTTTGCGCCTTTATAAAACACTCAACTCCTAAAACACCTAAAGACAAAAAATTAAATATAGATAATTTTCTGGTCTGTAAAGATTATCTTTTTAAAGATTTGTATATCAAGTATTATAATAATCTTAATGGAATAAAGCAGGCAAAAAACTTTCTTGGCCCCATTTCGATAGACCAGAAACAAATTGATGTTAAAAAACTGGATGATTACCACAAAGAATGGTTTCCCAAATTAGCAAAGTTTAATCATAAGGAGCGGTTGCTTAATTTAGTTGCCTCCGAAGCAAATAAAGAATTAAAAGATATTAGTAAAGAATATGAAACTTCTAATCGGGGATACAATGTTCTAAAAGCAAAACAAAAATCCATATCACTTCATTCTAAGTACATATACCTTACGGTTAAAGCATTTTTTGAAGAAATTGATGAGGATTCAATTGTCATAAATTTCAATAATGAAAGGATTCATATCGATAGAGGCTCTTTAGTTCATATTATGTTTAGACATTATTCCGGAGTGGTCAAACAATATGATACAAGAAAATCTTTTCATATGGATAATTCTATTAATCCTTTTGATTTGCCAAATGTGCTGAAAGTCATCTTAGAGAAAATTAGTCATTCTGGTCAATTCCCAACGTCACAAATCAAATTTATTCCAATAAAATATAATGAAATTTTTTATTCTATCTGGACAGAAGAGATTAAAACGTCAAAAAAAGGGAAAGGCCTAATATCTTATAGAAATCTCAAAACGTTTTATCACACTGAAGATTTAAACGAATTAAATATGCTTACAAGAGATTTCGAGGAAATACCTGTTGATGATAGACTTTCTTATTACGTAAAACGTCCTACGCTTAAAAAAAAATTATTTTACTGACCATATTTAGAAAATCAAGAATACAAAGAAACTAGGACTGCAAAGTCTCTTTATATAATTACAATTTAATGAAAAATATGGGTCTATGTGATTTATTGTAGGTAAATATAAAAAGGATATTTTCTTTGTACTATGAATAGTATTGAAATATTCCAATTAGCCGTTGCAGTTGAGAATTTTTTTGAAAAGTCAGTGGAATTTCATAATTGGCATCCAGAAATGTATAATACCCTGGTCAAAATACTCAATCAGACTCCACTAAAATTGGGTCGATTAGGTTAGATTATTTTATTGTTTCTACCACAGATTTTACGACCTTGAGTTTTAAATAAACTTACGGATTTTCATCAAGATATTTTTTTGCAATCCGGTCTCCGTTTTGAATAGTTTTTATACACCATTCTATTTTTAAATTGATAATTTCGTCCTGCGAAAGGAACATTTTTTCATCATGGGTTTTTCGTAACTTTCCCATCAATGACTGCAACAACAGGGCAGCAGATACGGAAATATTGAAACTCTCAGAAAATCCAAACATCGGAATTTTTATAAATCCATCTGCCTGGTCCATGACCTCCTGGGATAATCCGGTTCTTTCTTTCCCAAAAAAGAAGGCTGATTTTTTGGTGAAATCATAATCATCCAAGAGGCATTCAGTTTCATGTGGCGATGTAGCGATTATGGTATATCCTTTTTCTCTGAGGGTATTAATGCAAGTTTGGGTATTGTTTTTATGCTCGGAGTAATAGTGAAGATCAACCCATTTTTCAGATCCTTGAGTCATCCCTTTTGCCAAACGGTAACTATTATGTTCTTCAATGATGTGCAAATCCTGAATACCAAAACATTCGCAATTTCTAATCAATGCGCTCGCATTATGATCTTGATAAGTATCTTCTGCTACAATGGTAAAATGCCTTGTTCTTTGCGCTGATATTTGCTCAATAAGCGTTTTTCTTCTCGGTGTTAAATAAGATTCCAGATATTCCAGGTATTTTTCTTTTTCCATTTATTATCAACCTTTAATAAATTTATAGCATTCCTATTTCATAAGAAATACGAATAGCAAATGAGCCTTTTTTAGCGTCAGGCCCATAGCCTACAAAGGTGCCAATACCCAAGCCTCCATAAAAGTATTTATAAATTTTCAGCCGCAGCAAATTATTCAACATCACACCTGTTTCAAAATATCCACTGGAATAATCTCTTACTTCTATACCTTCATGGATTTCTTTTCGACCTTTTATTTTTCCCCACCCAAGATTCAAAGCAAAGGCAAGCTCAGGTTTGAATTTAGATTTTTTGAATATTACATTTCCCAAATTATAGTTGATAAAAGAATGCAAATATCTATCGGCAAAAAAGCCATAAAGTTGCATGGACTGAAAAGCATTGTTGATAATGATACCTGTAAGTTTAAACTCTGTGCCCGGCCCGCCATACATAATCTGGTATGGCTGATCTAAGGTCATTATCCCACCGTCAAATACAATTTTCAGTTCATCTTGCCGATTCAATTTAATTTTCGAACTTAGTCTTGTGTTAAATTTCCAGTAATCAAAACCTCCCCCCTGTTCAATATCCCACCCTTTGGTGATATTGATGAATAAGTTTTTTTGAAAAAACTTATTTCTATAAAGTACCTTTCTCAGGTTTGGGCTTTCAGAAAAAGGTGTTCCAATGTTAATAAGGACAGTAGTTTCAGAAAAATCAAATCGTTGGGTTTCGACAATAGATTGGCCAGCCGGATTGTATATATAATCATACAATGGTTTTAAGGTATAATCATTAAATATTATAGAAGAGGTGACATATGGATTTAATTGGGTTCTAAATGATACTTGTGTCGATTGGTAATTGTCCATTCTGCTTGTAAAAAAATTCCTTATCAGATCTTGCTTCATCTCCAAAAAATTAACCATCCCCGGCTCCAATAAATCTCTGGTAAATTTCACAGAGAGCAGATTATTCCTTTCTTCACCAAAATATAACCCTATGTTTCCTCCATATTTAAATTTTGCATCTTTAAACCCATATCCAAAATATCCACCAAAAGTAAATACATCAGACAAATTATGATGAGACTGCAAACCGAGTCCAATTCGCATCCCTTCAAATTTATTGAAAGAAAATACATTGTTGATATCGAAATAGCGCATACGGTATCCAATTTTACCATCATAGATATAGTACATCTGCTCCAGAGTTTTTGACAATACAAATTTTCTGTCTGTTGTATCTTTCTTTATGTACTCCAATTTTTCATTATCTATTATTTGCGTCATCATCCACGTGTCATCTTCTATTGTGTCTTTATCTTGATTGAAAATGGCCATTTCTACCCATTTGTTATTTGAGTTATTAATGACATCAAAAACCGGCGAGGTATTTCTGACAGAAAAAATAATTTTGGAATCTCTGCCTACATGGGGAATATCCTTGAGTTTAAATAATACTTGAAGATCACTCAAAAACCTGGTGTTTTCCTCTGTTATTCCTTCCCTAAAGGCCATCGTAAAATCTTTATGTTTTCTTTTGTAGGGAAAGAAATATCCCCCAATTATTTCAGTACGATTCCCTGTAAAGTACAACAAGCCAGAAAATCCAATAAAATTTCTCGCGGGTTTTGGTCTAAAATATACTAATTGAGCATAGGCTTCATCAAAGAGAATTGAATCTATTAAAGCATATTCATATCTTTTCCCTGCATCTTTGTAAAGCGGATTATAAAACTTGAGATTGAGCACATCAATATATTCTTGATTTTCTGAAATGGAATAGCTGTAAGGTAAAAAACCAACAGTACTGCTATCACCATCATGATAATGTGCTTTTACAATGCGAACATATTTTTTGTCGGGAAATTTAAACTTATTTTTTTCAATAGATTCTAACGAATTTTTAAGTCTCCATATATCGCCATCTCTTTTAGTTTGCTCATAAACCTCAACTTTGGTTTCACTCAAAAATTCAAAAGACTGGTGATGTGTAGAGCTTGTTTCCTTGAGAAAATCACGGTGTTTTTCGAGCATTTCTTTCCCCTTTACTAATTGATTTTCTGTTGGGATAATTTCCTTTTTCTTACTTAGTTCTATGAGTAATTTTGAGCTATCAGCTACAAGGGTGAATTTCCTGGTGTTATATAATGGATGAGTAATTTCAAAAGTACCAAAATGCCGAATACTAAAACTGCCCTGTAGATTAGATATCCTTTTTGAAGCTGACTCAGGAGAATAAATGACTGCAAAAGGGATTCCTTGTTTTGTGACTGAATCAATTATTTGGCCATTTATATTTTGTGCAGATAGGCTGCTTGCAAATAGAACAATGGATGTACATGTTATGAAGAATATGATTTTTGAATGCACGCTTATTACATTATTTTAATTATGTGGTTAATAATTTTTTGTTAAAAATAATGTTTTTCTGTATAGATTATTTTTGTTTTCACGCACTATTTCATTTTTGAAATATAAAAGATTGATGCATTGGAAATAATCAGGAAATGATTTTGAGTGCCTTAGGCAATATTTCTATTTCTACTTTTTTCACATCGCCAACTACCTCACCATCTACCTGAAGGGTTTCAAATTTCTTTAGTTCAATAATGGCCTTCTGGCAAGAAATAATTTTTACTAGCTCTTTATTTGGTTGAAAATTCTTTCTGAAAATACTGCTAAAGGAACTCATTAAACTAAAAAATGTGATTTGCTTTACAATGCAAATTTCAAAAAATCCATCATCAAGTTTGCCCACAGGATTTATTATTGCACCAGTTCCATACTTGCTGGCATTTGCGATTACGATCATGTATGCTTTTCCTTTATAATTTTTGCCATCAGCAACAAGACGATAAGAAATCCGCTTTTTTTGTTTTAGTTCTTTGAAAAACAATCTGGCATACCCAAAATATCCTCTAATTTTTTCAGCCTCAAATCGTTTGACGATCTTTGCGTTTAATCCAATATCGCTAAGATGAAGTGCATAATGACTATTATTTATTTGCAGCAAATCGACTTCCTTTGTTCTTTCCTTTTGAATAACTTTCCAACAATCTCTAAATCTTTCTGAAGGATTTAATGTTAATATTATATCTGATATTTTAGGAATGTTGAGTTCTTTTGACATACCATTGGCAGAACCAAATGGCATTAGACCTATTTTTATGGATGTGTTTTGCAAAATTTTTGCGACTAAGAGCAAAGTGCCATCTCCTCCAACTGCAACTACTACTTTTGGGTTATGGAGTTTTACCAGTTTGGATATTGTGCTTTCATCATCAATGGCTGTAGTATTGTAAATCTCATATGAAAACCCAAGACCTTGCTTTTCTTCTTCGATAAATCGATAAATCAGTGATTTGTCATTCCCTCCGGAAATTGGATTTATAACAAATAAATAATTTAAGTCGGACATGTTATTCCACTAATGAATCTTATCTAATTTACAAAAAAGAAATCAGATATAGATATAAGCATGGAGGTAAATGAGGTTTAATGATATCCAGAACTCCCTGCGGTCTTGCCGCAGGGATAGTCAATTTTAAAGATTTTCTTTACACTTCATGATAATGAAGCTTTTGCGGAAAATACCCCGAAGAAGGGGTATGTCTGTACTCGAAATTACCACGAAGAAACTCCCAATAAAAGGCTTCAGGCCAGTATCTATGATTTTTTAACTTTTACTCTGAATCACCGGAGAAGTGTTATCACAACTTATTATACCTTTGTCAAATTTTTTTTATCCGATTGATTTTTACACATATAATATACTGATTTACAATACATTAACCTCATATAAAATTTCTTTTTTTATCTTCGTAAAGTAGAATTAGTTACAGTTAAGTTAATTACATTGTAATTTAGGCGTCAGTCAAAGTAGCGTTTTTTTTGCTAAGCTAAAAGGCTATAATTGCAATTGATAAAAAAGTAAGTATGAAAAAAACAAAAAAATCATCGGTCTTTCAATTTTTCCTGATATCCTTTCTGGGTCTTGCTGCTTTGCAGGTATTCTCTGCATCCCATCCCAATATCTTCCTAAATGCATCGGAGATTGCCTTAATTAACAAGGCGAAAACAGGCCAATCTCCTTGCTGTGCTTACTCCCAGCCCATGCCGAAGGCAAATTCAATGCTCAATCAAAGATTGCACAGTGTAACTGATGGAGGCATAAGCACAAGCAAGAATTATGATGGAGAGCATTGGAATCAGGGACTAAGAGAGGATTACAAATATGCCAGAGAAATATCTCATGCAGCCCCGGGTTTGGGCACTGACTATGCATTTAGAGATAGCGAAACGTACACCTATTGGTTAAAGGTAGAGGCAGAGAGTGTTTTTGGCCAAGGTACTGATTGGAATGCACAATTTGCGGCCAATGCGCTCACAGAATTCAATGCTCTCAAGGTAGATCCCTCATGGGTAGCTAAGCTTAAGGCCCTCCCCGACAACACCTGGCTACAGGCCAATTCCAATGGTATTCCAGCTTTACCATCACGTAACCGTGCCGAGGTTCCCATGGTTTATATGCCAAAATTTAAAGCCATGTTTTATACATGTGGTGACCATGAGGAGTTCGGGAGTTATAATTCGGATTCCTGGGTCTATTCTGTCAGTGCCAATACTTGGGTGCAAATGTGGCCAAATTATATGAAAAACTCTCCTCTCAATCAGGAACCCTATCCGACCGACAGACCTGCCGGACGCTGTTCCTTCGGATTGAGCTTTGATACGGATCGGGCAAAGCTGGTTTTACGTGGCGGAGCTAATGCAGGTTCGAAGGGGCTCTTTACCTGGGAATACGATCCTGCCACCAACAAATGGCAGAAAACTGCGCCCCAAAATGCAGGGTACAATAGAATAGAGGACAACAACCTGGGTTTTATTCCCGGATTTGGCACGGTAGAAGTGGGAGGTGACCGCGGTACCTTAAAATCTGAAACCTGGGTTTATCGGCCAAATGCAAGTAACTGGGAAAAGATTAAAACTAACGGAGCCCCTCCAGGAACTCATAACTCCCGACTTGTCTGGGCCTCCCGACAAAAGCGCCTTATTTTTTGGGCCGGAACTACACAACTATGGACATTTGACCCTGCCACCAGCACGTGGGAAAACATTTCGCCCACATCGGGGCCCAATCCTTCTGGTTTTTACCGCCATGGAATGGCCTACGATTTGGCCAACGATGTGGTCATTATGTATGGTAGTAAAAACGAAAGCGGTACGTTAAGCATGGGACCATGGGTCTATTCGTTTCAAACCGAAACCTGGAAGGACATGAATCCCGATTTCAGGCCGCCCAACGGTTCGGGACCGGAGAGTCAAAGCCTACAGATGGCCTACGATACCGAGCACAATGTGGTTATCATTACGGGTAACCGCAGAGGAACCTGGGTGTACAGATACAAAAAATCGAGCCCAAATTGACCATACCAACCATTTCCCCCAATAGCAGCACGTTTGAGCTTTCAACTGAGATAACGCTTTCGAGCGAAACCTCGAGTACTTCATCCGATACACGATCGATGGCACAACACCCACCAAAACCCTGTACAATCCCCCGTTTACGGTGATGGGAAGCAGTGTGACGAGCGCCTATACCATATATTCCGGAGACGGCAATCATAAAGTGGAAAATTTCAGGGTGGGTCGATCGATGATTGTTGAAACGATTATACGTAAAATTATTTTGCATAAATAAACATCATACCCACCACCTAAAAGAGGAGCTATCAACCCGACGATCATTGGAGGGGGATAGGCTGGGTTATGAAAATAAAAGAACATTCAAAAGTCCTAAAATATGACTATCATGTTAATAATTCAGATGAGCAAATAAATATTACTCATGCTATTGTGCATTTCTACCCTTTGGTTAAGAGTAGAGGCAGAGAGTGTTTTTGACCAAGGTACTGACTGGAATGCACAATTTTCGGCCAATGCACTCACAGAATTCAATGCTCTCAAGGCAGATTCTTTGTGGGTAGCCAAGCTTAAGGCTCTCCCCGACAATACTTGGTTACAGGCCAACCCCGAAGGTATTTCAGCTTTGGCATCACGTAATCGCGCCGAGGTTCCCATGTCACACTCGCAGAGGACTCGGAGGTTTCCAAAAAGTTAATCCTATAAGTCAATCCCGGACACAACGACAGGAATAACCGCCATCTACATAGCCGACGCCGCGAGACACTTCCGAACTATAGTAATTCAATAAGAGTCTCCATGCTTTACCCTCACCGGCAGCCGTAGAAGACCACCAGTAGCCGTACTTGCCGAGATAATTGAAACTATCATCGGTGATGCGGTAGCCAGCAGGAAAGGCGTTAAAACCACTGCTGTCGGTGCCATTACCATTATTAATCCAGCCCTTTTCGCCTTTTAGCACCTTTCCTGCTTTTGCATCTCCACCAAATTCATTGACCAGTATGCTCCACTCACTATCAGTAGGAAGATGCCAACCAGGTGGGCAGGCTATTATCGCTGACAGCCAGGGGTATAGTAATCCTATACCGTTGTGAAATTTCTCATTGTTGTTATACGCATAGCTATCAGGCTTTTTATAGTTAAGGTTTTCTGCCATCCATGTGATCGATGTACCAAGCAACACGTTTTCAAAAGACACCGTTTTGTAGGTTTGCCCATCACGTGGGTCGGTCATCGTGCCCATGATTTGGGCATGGCTGGTTTGGTAGATGAAAAATAGCGCTGCAATGATTAATATTTTTTTCATAGGTTATAGATTTTAATTGTATAAGTATGTTCTTGGTTTTTAATATAGTGAAAATATATAATGATTCTACGGGCTCTTAAGCGTTGTCTAATTCTTTGCATTTTCTTCTCTTATATCTTTTCCTTCGTAGCGAGAACTTTCCGAAAGCTGTAAACTGTTTGATTTTTACTAATAGAGTCTGTCCATAAACTCTACCAAATTATAAGCACTCCTTTTTTGCAATAATTTAATTTTTTCTACTTGTCTGATGCTAAGGCATCAGACAAGTAGAAAAAAATCAAAACCTGCCTGCCGACAAATGCAGGGTTCCTGCTTTTCATCAAAGTTCGAAGTCTGAAGACTCCGAACAGCGGGGCCAGTAGGAGATTAACTTATAATTTCCGGTTTCAATGGCCATTCTAAATTTGTGATTTTTGTGCTTTGTTCGAACGGTGTAAAAAAACGCTTTTCTCTAATTTTTAAACTTTGCACTATTTCTAAAAATATGACATAATCCTCATTCATATCTTCTTTTAAAGAGGAGTAGGTTATGTCATAAATTGATGTCTCTGTTTCCCCAAGAAAATTAAGCAGAAATAACTTTTTATTATTTCTGCTTATTGAATATGTGGAAAGGTAGAAATTCCCATCTTCGCGGGAAAACATTCTTAACATGTGCGATTCAACTGTATCAGATGAATGAGTCTCTTTATTTAGTAATTCCCAATATTTTTGCAAATCAATTCCTAAATCCTTCTTGTTATGTTCAAGAACAAGAAAATATTTGTCTTCTTTAATCGAACTTTTCGATGGAAATGTCGCTTGGAAAAGTGTTGAATTTGATTCAATCACCTTCCATTCTTGGGGATAATTAATTTCTATCAACTTATCATCAGATGAATACTGTGACCAATCAACATATATAGTTTGAGTTTTTGATGGGCAATATTTCCACTTTCCGACTTTAAAGCCATTCCTAATTTTCCCCGCCTTTAAAGTATCTCCTTCTTCTGAATCTATCAAGAAGTCTCCATTTTCTATCTTATCTTTATATTCATATCCAATTTGATCACGCCAAAATCGGATACTGCCATCATGAAAGACCACATACTCATATTGGAATTGATCGCTTTTACAGCTAAATAAAAATAAAATGATTATCAATACTATTGATAAAGTTCTCATTGATAAATTATTGTTGATATTCATGCTCAATTTTAAACTGTGTCCCAACGCTAATAGTATTTTTGGAATCTTTGTAGACTGGAACTTCTACCTTAATTCTCACAGCAGCTTTGTTAGTCTCACTACCGTCTACATGCTGGGTATTGGGATGAAGCGCATAATGATTATCATTTATCTGCAATAAATTAAGCTCCTTTATATTTTCTCTTTGAATGACTCTCCAGCAGTCTCTGAATCTATCTGAAGGATTTAAGGAAAGTTTTATATCTGATATTTTAGGAATATTGAGTTCTCTGGACATACCATTGGCCGAACCAAATGGCATCAGCCCTATTTTTATGGATGTGTTTTGCAGAATTTTTGCAACCAAGAGCAAAGTGCCATCGCCTCCAACTACTACTTTTGATATTACTGCTTCATCATCAATGGCCGTGGTATTGTAAATTTCGTAGGAAAACCCAAGACCTTGTTTTTCATCTTCGATAAATCTATATATCAATGATTTGTCATTCCCTCCGGAAATTGGATTTATAACAAATAAATAATTTAGGCCAGACATGCTTTTCTGAAAATGAATCTTATTTAATTATACAAAAAAGAAAGCAGAAATGGAGGTAAATAAAGGGGTTAAAAAAAAGCATCCGTTGAGATGCCTTTAATTTTGTAGTATATAATTTTAAGTATAACCTCGTCAAAAGTCCATAATAATTCCTGGGATTTTGAACACCATTTTGATCAAACCGGTCTTTTGGCCATTGGCACCAAGTCAGTCAATTCTTCAATTTTCACAGGTCTTTTTTCCTCAATACTTTTACGTGCCGCAATACCTATCAATATGGAGAATGCCCCATCGCGAGTGCCGGCAGCGTGCTTTAGTGGATCAGCCAAATCAGGATTTTTGAAAATTTTATCTTGCAACCTACTGTCTCCCCCTCCATGTCCGCCACTTGAGTGTGGAACTTTTACCAATTCATAGTCTTTGAAATTATTCATAACCATAATTTCATCATATTTCTTTGCTTCATTCTTGCCACTCTGGCTCATTTCATTTGCGTGCAATTCTGCCTGATTCATTTTTGCTTTCTGGCGCCAAGGGATATCTTCCCAGGAATCAATTCTACCATTCATTCCGTTAAATGCAATCCGTAACCCTTCATAAGGAGAGTATGTGGTGAGCGAATAGCTTACAGTTACATTATTTGCATATTTGATTTGAACAGCCATTTTATCATAAATATCAACTTCTTCTCTCCAAAGACAATTATCGCGTATGTACCCATCATACTTTTCATTATTCACATAAAGATCCATATCTCTTTTGCTTTTTGTGATATCCCAATAGAATTTGCATTTATCTGTGTAGGCACAGTTTCGACACTTTTCTCCTCTGAATTTGTTGTTGCTACCATAATGCTCTAACGAACCATAAGCAAATACTTCTATAGGATCTGAATCTAAAAACCAATTAAGCAAATCGAAGTGATGTGTTGATTTATGAACAAGTAACGTACCTCCTTTGTCCCTTTCTCCATGCCACCTTCTAAAGTATGAAGCTCCATGATAAGTATTGAGATACCAGTGAAAATCAACAGAAGTAACATCACCTATTTTATTTGAAACGAGTTGTTCTTTTATGGCTGTGAACAATGTGCCATATCGATAGTTGAATCCGACAATCAGTTTTTTCCCAGACTTCCTTTCGGCATTTAGAATGGCTTGGCATTTTACTTCATCGGTTGTCATAGGCTTTTCTGTAATCACATTTACCCCATACTCCAAGCCTTTAATTATAAATTGATGATGTGTAGAATCCATTGTAGTTACAATAAGCATATCTGGTTTCACCGTTTTCATCATTTCATCAAAATCGGTAAATGTAGGGCAATTGACTCCCATATATTTAGCACCGTATTTCACCCTGCCTTCATTTTTGTCGCACAAGCCAACAAACTCGATTTCTTTCTTGTAATTTTCTACAATTCTTTTTCCCCAGAAGGAAGTTCCTCTCACGCCAGTGCCTACAAGGGCTATTCTTGTTTTTGCCGTAGGCTGAAATGTTGAGGCCAGAGATGAAATAGACGGCGCTACAAGTGATCCTGCTGCAATGGCACTTGATCTGTTAATGAATTTTCTTCTGCTTAAATTACTATTTGACATAATGCTATTTTTTGGATTTATATTATTTCTAAAACTAAAATTAGTTATAATATTTATTCAATTGTAAAATTTATTCAATTAAAAATTAAAGCTGAAAAGTAAATAATCCTCTATAATTTTGAGTAAACTAGGGAATTAGTCAAAAAGCATTTTCTTCAGTATATTGTATATATCATTCTTTAAATAACAGTGCGATGAAAATAACATTACTGATTATCGTTTTTATTTTTCTAATTGCTTGCTCTTCCGAAACAATTCCGAATCGCCCAAATATCATTTTACTTATGAGTGATGATTTGGGTTGGGGAGATACAGGCTTCAATGGAAATGAAGCTATTAAGACTCCCAATTTGGATTTTCTGGCTTCAAAGGGCATGGTTCTTAATCGGTTTTACTCTGCATCACCTGTTTGTTCGCCTACCAGGGCAAGTTGCTTGACTGGACGCAACCCTTATCGAATGGATATTCCTACTGCAAATAGCGGTCATATAAAAATTGAAGAAGTGACACTGGCAGAGATCCTTCAAAAACACAAGTATAAAACAGGTCATTTCGGCAAATGGCACCTTGGTACATTGACTACTAAAATCAAAGATAGTAACCGAGGCAAACCCGGAGTGACTGAACATTACAGCATTCCTACCCAGCATGGGTTTGATGAGTTTTTTTCCACTGAATCAAAAGTACCAACTTATGACCCTATGAAAAAACCCAAAATCTATAATAAGAAGATTGGTGAAAGCCCACGGTATGGATGGGCGAAAATAAATAATGAGGAGGATGCAGAGCCTTTTGGCGCTTATTACTGGAACGGGAAAGAAGCGTTCGTTGAAGAAAATATCCAGGGCGATGATTCCAAACTCATCATGGACAGGGCAATTGATTTTATGCAGAAGTCAAATACTACAGACGATCCATTCTTCTGTGTGATTT
The DNA here is from genome assembly GCA_964507705.1 of uncultured Roseivirgaceae bacterium. GTDB lineage: Bacteria > Bacteroidota > Bacteroidia > Cytophagales > Cyclobacteriaceae > JAAUQL01. The sequence goes on from CAZDRA010000006.1 coordinate 55,199, forward strand.
GGTTGCATACGCCTCACTTGCCTGTTGTGGCTAGCAAAAAATATCGTGATTTGTATAAAAACAGAGATTTTAAAGAGCAGTTATATTATGGTTCAATCACTGCCATGGATGATCAAATTGGAAGATTATGGAAAACGTTGGAAGTATTGGAAGAAAATCGAAATACTATGATTTGGTTTTGCAGCGACAATGGTCCTGAAAATGGAACACCCGGCGTATCAGGGCCATTCCGGGAAAGAAAAAGAAGCCTCTATGAAGGTGGAATTCGCGTGCCCGCATTTTGTGTATGGGAAAATGAAATAGCTCCGGGTCAATCTTCATCAGCACCAATGGTTACGAGTGATTATCTGCCCACCATCTTAGATATGATTTCAATAAAGCACAATTTGGTCAGGCCTATGGATGGAATAAGTTTGAAAAAGATAATTAATGGCGATCAAAAAGATAGGGAACAAGCTATTGGTTTTTTATTTGGAAAGAAAAGGTCATGGGTCAACGACAGGTATAAGCTCATCAGCATCGATGAAGGAAATTCATTTGAATTATATGATTTGATTAAAGACCCAAAAGAAATACTTGATATTTCAGCTAATAAAAAAGAAATTGTAGAGAAAATGCAAAAAGAACTTTCGAACTGGATGATATCAGTTGATCTCAGCCGAAAAGGAAAAGATTATTAATTATCTAGCATACCCATAATGAAAAATAACTCATCCCTGATCTTATGGCTTTTTGCCTCATTTTCGTTGTTGTTATCTTGTTCTCATCAAAAGAGAACTGGCAAACCAAATGTAGTGTTGATTTTCACTGATGATCAGGGTTCAATGGATTTGGGTTGTTATGGAGCCAAAGACCTTGAAACTCCAAATCTAGATAAGTTGGCAACTGAAGGTGTCCGGTTTACCCAATTTTATGTGGGAGCACCAGTATGCTCACCTTCCAGAGCTGCATTGTTGACAGGTAAAACACCTCAGGAGGCTGGTCTTGTGGGGAATGCATCAAGCAGCCATGAAGGTCATGTCGGTATGCCCACAGAACAAGTAACCATCGCCGAAATGATGCAAGGAGCAGGTTACAAAACTGCCCATATTGGCAAATGGCATTTAGGTTATTCTCCCGAAACAATGCCAAATGGCCAGGGGTTTGATTATTCGTTTGGTTTCATGGGGGGTTGCATTGATAACTTCGGACATTTTTTCTACTGGAATGGCCCGAATCGCCATGACCTCTGGGAAAATGGGAAAGAGATTTTCGAAGACGGAGACTTTTTTCCCAAATTGATGACGGCAAAGGCCTCAGAGTTCATTCGGAAAAATAAGAACGAGCCTTTCTTTATGTATTATGCTATCAATACGCCACATTATCCTTTACAACCTTATGTCCACTGGCGTGAGAGGTATAAAGATATGGAAATGCCAAGAAGGGATTATGCTGCTTTTGTATCTACTACCGATGAGGAAATTGGCAACTTGATAAATGTCATTGATCAGGCAGGAATCAGGGAAAATACGATTATCATTTACCTGTCAGACCATGGACATTCGTACGAAACACGAACCTTTGGCAGCGGTGGGTATTCGGGGCCGTACCGGGGAGGGAAATTTTCTCTATTTGAAGGAGGAATAAGAGTACCTGCCATCATCAGTTGGAAAGGTCAGCTGGGCCAAAATGAGGTTATTGATAAGTTGTGCATGAGCATGGATATATTGCCAACAATTGCAAGTTTGTGTGGTATAGAAAAAATTCCGGTTGGAGTGGAAGGTTATGACTTTAGCGACATTATCAGGCAAGGAACAGATTCCCATCATGAACTGATCAGATGGCAATTTGGTAAACAATGGGCTGTGAGAAAAGGAGACTGGAAATTAATTGGAAATCCAAGAGATCCCAGTGATCTGAATTCGATCAATCCGGAAAAAAATAGCTTGTTTTTGTCTGATTTAAGCAAAGATATTTCGGAATCTAAAAACCTCGTTGAGGAAAATCCGAATAAAATAAATGAGTTATTAGATGATTATCTGTCATGGGAATATGCAGATAGAAATCTGATTCCAGAAAAATATAGAGGTAAATAATTAGGAAAGATTTCGGGACAATGAAAAACAATACCATCTTCAAAAAGAACTTCTCTTGATATCAATTCACAATCAAATAAATCATTCGGGGTAAGATATCAACATATTGAACTTTAAGCCTGTCAAATTTGTTTTCATTATATAAGGGTAATGCCATTTTAATAAATTTGGAAAATGTGCTTATTTAGAGATAGCGAAATAATAACTTGGTATTCCCTTCAGACACCAGCAAATTTATTTACAGTTGAAAAGCTGTTAAAGTCCGGGAAAGCCATATTTGCAAAAAGCCGGATTTCCAATCGTTAGATTTAATTGATACTAAAGGGTATCACAAAAATTGTAGAACAATGGTCGCACAGGAAATACTAATATACGTATTAGCTGCTATAGCATATTTCGTTCCGTTTTACATTGCAAGGTTTAGACAAGTAAATGGCCTTCAATTGGTATTCTGGTTCAACTTGTTATTTGGATGGACATTTGTTGCCTGGGTTTTGCTCATTATTGTCGCCTTGTCGTTAAAAGCAAATCATGAAAGGAGACATTCTTTGAGTATTTGAGAACAGATTCAACGAAATTAATTTTACTTAAATGATTTCTCCCTCAAAACCATGGGAGATAAGTGCATTGCGGTAAATAAAACGCCATTCCAATGCAAATGAAGACATAATAAAAGGTCAATACTCTCCGTATTGACCTTTTTTTAGTAGCGGGAGCAGGACTTGAACCTGCGACCTTCGGGTTATGAGCCCGACGAGCTACCAACTGCTCCATCCCGCGATGTAATTGAGGTGCAAAGGTAATAATTAAATATTAATTATCAATTAATAAAATCGCCTTCTTGAAAAATATTTAATAACCTGATTTTTCTCTTTGTATAACAGAATTTTGTGATTATTGGTTTTCAGCTTATTTGTTCATTGCATTCCATTTATCATATTCTTTATGAATATCTTCAGCATTCTTGAAAGGTTTGTAAACCATTCGAGCACTAAACGTGTAAGTTTTTCCAACTTCAAAATCCGGATTAATTATATGAAAATCCCATGCAGGATTATCTGGCCCCCCGCCCGTAGGTGATTGAGCAAAGCGTATTATCTGGTCGTCCTGGGGTTTAAACATATATGCTAATACCATATTGTGAAAAAGACCATAGTAAAATGGGTCTTTATATTTATACGCTGAATAATGAGAAGCTAATCTAACATTAAAATTATCAGATGCATACATACTATACTTATCATTTTCATGTAGGTGTGTACTCAGAACCCCATGCTGCGGGCTAAAAGTTTTTACCCAATTGAATTCATTATCCGCTTTGCTTTTTCCAATAAAGTTTATGCTTTTGTCCGAAGGAGCATGTATATAGCTGGCCCAAAATAATCCTGCATAGTTGTGCTTAAAAAATACATCGCTATGAATAACGTATCGAAAAGATATATCCAGATAGTTTGGTTCAGTTACTTTGAAATTTGTCCAACTTTCAACATGAGATAATGGCAGTTCTTTTTGGTGGAGTTCTACTTCATATTCTGAAATTTTACGTAACTCCATAGCATTAACTCGTGGCTCAAATAAAGGTGATAAAGAATCTCCAGCAAAAACATGTTCGAGGTTGAAGCCAGCATAATTGGGAACAAATATACTGGAGTCTTGAAGAGTGTGCCTCAATTCTGAAATGCCATTATAACCAGATCTATGCAATTGGCCATACGCAGAGTTGTCAATAAAGGTTGCCTCAATATCTCCGTTTTTAATTATAATTGGTTTTTCTCCAATTTCAAGATCTTTAACTTTTGTAGGGTTCCATGATGAAACTATCATTACGAAAATTATTAAATGGGTAACTAAATGCATATTGAAAGTGGTGAAGTGAAAATTACATTTTGCGAAATCGGTTTATCACCCGTCATTTATTGAGAGCACCTTAATAGTATAATTTGATATGCTGATTTAATTTTTATAAATGCCCAAATACTTGTACTAACCTTTTGTAAAGATACGTGTGATTATTTATTATAATTACACCAAATTTGCCAATAAAATAGTTAAATTAAAAATATGCATAAAGCTGGATTTGTAAGCATTATTGGGAAACCAAATGTCGGAAAATCAACCTTGATGAATCAACTGGTTGGGGAAAAAATTTCCATTATTACATCCAAGGCTCAAACTACCCGTCATAGAATCATGGGGATTTTGAGCGGAGATGATTTTCAGATCGTTTATTCTGATACGCCGGGGACTCTGAATCCGCAATACGAACTTCACAGGTCCATGATGAAATTTGTGAGCAGTTCTTTGGAAGATGCAGATGTCATTTTATACGTAACTGATCTCTATGAAAAGTACGATGATGATACCATGGTTAAAAGATTGCAGTCAACTGATATTCCCATTATTTTGATAATGAACAAAATTGACCTTGCCAAAGGGAGTCAGGCGTTGGATAAATTAAATTATTGGAAGGAATTTATAAATGCAAAAGACCATATATTAATTTCTGCGCTAAAAGGCGATGGAGTCTCAGAGTTGTTTCCGATGTTGTTGGATTTACTTCCCGAACATCCGGCATATTTCCCGAAAGATGAAGTAACAGACAAACCAGAGCGATTTTTTGTGTCGGAAATTGTCAGAGAAAAGATTTTTAACAATTATAAAAAAGAAGTCCCATATAGTTGTGAGGTCGTCACGACTGACTTTGTGGAAGATGAAAAAATAATTCGAATTCGAATAACAATAAATGTAGAACGCAAAAGTCAAAGAGGAATATTGCTGGGGCATAAGGGAGAAAGAATAAAAAGGGTGGGAATTGAAGCCAGAAAGGATATGGA
>CAZDRA010000006.1:60207-90306 GCA_964507705.1 uncultured Roseivirgaceae bacterium
GGCATAAGGGAGAAAGAATAAAAAGGGTGGGAATTGAAGCCAGAAAGGATATGGAGGCTTTTTTTGGCAAACAAGTGTATTTGGAGCAGTTTATAAAAGTAGAGCCCGATTGGCGAAAGAAAAGCATTAAGTTAAAGGGATTTGGTTATTAGTTTTAATCCCACTTTGAAAATCAACTTGGATAATATTCTGCCAAAAAATAACTTAATAACTATTGTCGCAATTCCAGTCTATTCGGAAAAACCATTAAAGACATTTTTTTAAAAACTATTTTATATGAATTGGAAACAGCTTCTCACAGAACGGAGACCAGGTGAAAAGAGACGAGAGATAAATAGTCAGCGAAGTAATTTTGAGCAAGATTATGACAGAATTATTTTTAGTCATCCATTCAGAATGCTACAAGATAAAACCCAGGTTTTTCCTTTGCCTAAACAAGATTTTGTTCATACCCGACTTACGCATAGTCTCGAAGTTGCCAGTGTTGGCAGGTCGCTTGGTAAGCTGAGTGGTGAAATAATACTTAAAAAATATCCAGAACTTATTGATGATGGAATTTCATCTTTTTATTTTGGCACTATTGTTTCTGCCGCTTCATTGATGCACGATATGGGAAATCCCCCTTTTGGCCACGCCGGTGAAAATGCTATTTCTGAATTTTTTAAGGATAGTAAAATCTCAGATTTAATTAAATCGCAAGTTTCAGAAAATGAATGGGCAGACCTTATAAATTTTGAAGGTAATGCGCAAGGTTTTAGGCTGGTGAATATGAAAAACTACCAGGGGTTAAAGCTTTCTTTTGCCACTCTTGGTGCTTTCACAAAATATCCTCGTGAATCAAATATTAAGTCACAGGATAATGCCAGGAAAAGCCAAAAGAAATATGGCTTCCTTCAATCCAATAAAGAAGTTTTTCGAGAAATGGCTGAGGAATTGGGATTGATTAGTTTGGGAGACAAATCGGATGCTGCATGGTGTCGTCATCCATTAACTTTTTTAGTTGAGGCAGCGGATGACATTTGCTATAGTATAATTGATCTTGAAGATGGCACAAATCTCAATTTGGTTTCTATGGAAGAAACCAAATCGCTTCTGGTGGAGATTATTGGAGAAAAATTTAATGAAGAAAAGTTTCTCAAAATCCATAGCAAAAAAGAACAGGTAAGTATATTGAGAGCCTTGGCCATAACCCAATTAATCCATCAATGCGTTGAGAAATTTATCGAAAAAGAACCGGGGTTGTTGAATGGTACATTTGACAAGGCATTAACAGAAGAGATAAAATCAGCATCGACATTAAAGAAAATCCAGGAAATTTCTTTTGAGAAGATTTATAAATCAAAACCGGTTATAGAAAGAGAAATTGCAGGTTTTGAGGTGCTGAATGGGTTATTAGAAACTTTTGTCCCTGCTCTTTTAAATTTAAAATCTAAGGAAAAATTAACCTGGCACAATTCTAGTTTACTAAGGTTATTGCCTGGAGATTTTCTTTTTGAAATTGAACAATCAAATACCCTGTATGATTCCCTATTGGTATTGTTGGACTATATTTCAGGATTGACTGATTCTCATGCTCTTTCTATTTACAGAAATATCAATGGAATATCTCTTCCGGGAGTTTAATATGGAAAAATTAATACCGCAATTTATTGATTAGGCTTTTACAAATCTAAATCTTGCCATCATTCCCCAGTTGCTTGTGTATGACTTAAAACTGTTGGTAATCATAAATCCAGGTCTCCAATCTATTCCAACAGTTAACGGAAACTCGAAAGAGTATTCTATGCCAAAATCACCGGCTATTCCCAGATCAAAATCATTGCCAAAATAAAACTCCGGTCCGATACCGGGATAAAACTTCAATCGCTGACTACCTCCATCAAGCACAAACATCCAATTGAAATAGGTCCCCAAGGCAAAATCATCTTCAATATAAAAAGCAGTATGGAGTCTTGGAGCTTTAGATAACGGGAATGTTGCGTCAATAGAAAATTCATCGCCAAAACGAATACCGGCTTCCCAGTTTGATTGAGCGTTGACACTATCAGTTAAATTAAAAATAAAAGCAAAAAGCAAAAAAGAAATTAGGCCTACTCGATTGGATATTTTTTTTCTCATAGTTATAACAATTCCATTTCGAAAATTAATAGAGGTTTCCTTAATGAAATAGATTTCCAGATTCAGTAATTCAGCAAGCAAATATTGTTATGATTAACGTATAATTTAATTTTACTCTGCCTTAAATTTGACGCCTTCTCCAAATCTAAATCTTGCTATTATTCCCCAGTTGCCGGCATAAAAATCCATCCCATCAGTAATCATAAATCCAGGTCGCCAGTCTAATCCAACAGTCAAAGGAAAATCAAAAGAATACTCTGCACCAAAATCGCCTGCTATTCCAATATCAAAATCATTACCAAAATAAAATTCAGGGCCAACACCAGGATAAAATTTAAGGCCGTTTGGTCCGCCTTCCAGTGAAAACATCCAATCGAAATATCCGGCAAGGCCAAAATTGCTATCAAAATTATTTCCAAAATATGTGGCGATATGAAGGCGGGGTTTTGTAGAAAGAGGTACCGTTGCATCGATACCAATATCATCGCCAAACCGAATACCAACTTCCCAGTTGGATTGGGCATAACTATTATTGGAATTTAATACCAACATGCAAATAGAAAGTAACGTAGCTTTAATAAAATAATTGAAATCACCCATTGATAAAAGACTTAAAATTGATTGCAAAATTATTTGGCGAAAGTAGTAAAAGTTATTTATGATTAATCTATAATTCCTAAATTTCAATGGAGTTACACATCATTATTGCCTTCAACTACTAAAACAAATTCACGATAAATTGATTCTTATATAACAAAATTTTCAAATATTCTCATCTCAGGTTCAACAGTTTTAATTGTTCTATTTTCAGTTCAGCGTTTCAGGTTTTAAAAACTATTTGATAAAATAATTTTACGATATCTTCAATCAACAAATTGAAATTAATTGCTGATACCAATAAGCAAAAAATAGTATATTAAGAGCTGAAATATATAAATATGGAGAAAGATCTATTTGATGGTGTACAACTAAATTGGAATCCTAACACAACTATTGCACTTAATTTTGCAATTGCATTTATCATGTTTGGTGTTTCGCTTGGATTAAAAAATGAAAATTTCCTTGAACTGATTAAAAACCCAAAGCCCACTATCACAGGTATTGTAGCTCAATTTATTTTGCTTCCACTTTTCACATTCCTCTTGGTGTGGATAGCCAACCCTTTCCCCGGGTTGGCATTGGGGATGATTTTAGTTGCTGCTTGTCCGGGCGGGAATATTTCCAATTTCTTTTCTTCTGTTGCCAAGGGCAATGTGGCATTGTCAATAAGTTTAACTCTGGCGGCCTCTTTTTTAGCGGTAATTTTTACACCGTTAAATTTTAAATTTTGGGGAGGTTTACTGGGCAATACTGAAGAATTATTGGGAATAGTTAATATTAACTTTCTTCAAATAGCACAACTGGTTTTATATACAATTGCAATACCATTAATTATTGGGATAGGTTTTAAAGAAAAATTTCCGGAGATCACAAATAAGATCATTATTCCAATAAAATATTTATCCTTTTTGATTCTTATCGCAATTATTGTTCTGGCCTTTTTGAGCAATTACACTTTATTTTTAGCCTATTATCACCATATAATTGCTTTGGTACTAATACATAATGCCATAGCTTTAGCGATAGGTTATTTTTTTAGCAGATTAATGAAAAATAATGAGAGAGATACCAGAACCATTACTATCGAAACAGGTATTCAAAACTCAGGTCTTGGCCTTCTAATAATATTTTCATTTTTTAATGGTCAGGGAGGAATGGCGCTGATTACTGCCTGGTGGGGAATATGGCATATTATATCAGGTTTTATACTATCTCAATTTTTTGCCCAAAGAGAATCAAGAATGTTAAAAATAAATCCAACAACCTTTAGGTGAATGAAACTAAGTGACTTGTATTATTATCCATTAAAGCTTTATATCGTTATCTCTTGTTTTCTGTATTTCAGAAAATTGCGCGCTACGGGACTAAAAAATATCCCGACACGAGGGCCATTGATCTATGTAATAAATCATCAAAATGCCTTATTGGACCCATTGGTTATCCATTCTTTTTCATGGCGAAACCCCTATTTTCTAACCAGAGCAGATGTATTCACAAGTAAATTGATCGATAAATTTTTGAGGGGAGTTAAGATGCTTCCGATTTATAGGCAACGCGATGGGATTAGTAGTGTGAAAAGAAATGAAGCTATTTTTGAATCTGCAAAGGAGATTTTATTAGGTGGAGGCGTAATGGGAATATTTCCCGAGGGTAGCCATAGTTTATTATATAAGCTGAGACCGTTTAAAAAAGGGATAGCGCGAATTGCATTTATGACTGAAGAGGCTTCCAGTTTCAATCTAAATTTGAAGATTGTTCCTATAGGTTTACAATACGAATCACATTTTCATACAAACGGAAGGACATTGGTTAGTATTGGAAAGCCAATCAATGTTGCCGATTACAAGGAGTTGTATCTAAAAGATGAGAACAAAGCCTACAGAAAATTGCTTACCGACATAGCTGATCAGATTAATCCTTTGATATTAAATATTGAAAGTGAGGATTATGATAAGACTTATAAAGAGTTCAAAAAGAAAAGGGTTTACAAAATCAATTTAGTAGAGCAATTGAAATCAGATCAAGACTTAATTTATTCCCTGGAACACAACAAGAAATTTGAAGGTGTATCTGACAAAAGAAATTTCTTAATGCAATTTGTGATCGGCTCTCTTAGATTTTTTTGGAATACCGCTCACATAATTCCAAAATCAATAATTGACTTTATTATCAAAAAGAAGGTTAGAGATCCTCATTTTATTGGCACCATGCGATTTACCTATTCAATGATTATTTATCCATTGTTTTTTCTCAGCGTTTACTTTTTGATTAAGGCATTGGTATAATTGATGAGTTTCTACTTTGTCCAACCTGCGACAGGTAAGTTTAATGAAAACCTTTTGTAGTTGACGCCTGCCTTTCGGCAAGGCAGGGAAGACCAAAGTCAGGATTCGCCCAACTACCGGACGGATGAAAGATACTGTATTTGCTTATATATATTTAAATTCTGCTCTCGCTGTAGTCAATATTCCAACTCCATATTTTTACAATTAAACTTTCTGAAATTCTTGCAATATCATAGTATTCAATAAAAGTTATGTGCAGTACACTTATTTCAAAAAAAGGAAAGGCAAATAATTATTTTTATATTCACATAAACCGATGTTCGCAAATAGAAGACCTACTATCAAACATGAAATCAGCGTGGTTAAATGTTTTGGGAAAAACAAGATTAGCAAAATATAAACACATGAAAAATTTAAAATGGATCATATTAATCATTCAGTTTTTAGCAGTTCCAATATCTGGGAAAAGCCAGCGATTAGATATCCGGAAATTGCAGGAAACTTACCAAGTGAGTATTGATAGTGAAAGTGGAGCTTCACTTGTCATGCCGTCAGAAGGTCTTTGGTCTATTGCGACAGCATGGAAAGATAACTGGCCTGCTAACTGGAATCATGCCAAGCCACAAGAGCTCATGGAATATGGAGGATGGAAAATACTTACCGGAACCATGAAATTACCGGAAGGTGAATGGCATTTACGAGACGCTTATCGGCAAGAAAATGGCAGGATCAAGTGTGTTCGCAGATTTGAATGGAAAGGAAGCCCACTAGAAAAAGTGACGCTTTCTGTACGGTGGAAGGTAAACGCAAATAGTGTTAAAGCATTTTTACCGGGGATTCTTTATTATGGCAATCCATCGGGAGAAAAGAACGGAGCGCAAAAAGTTCCGGTTTTCCATGGTAAACCCAAGGAGGCAGCTATTTTCGAGGAACATCGGTATCCGATGCCTTTTGCCTGCCTCGAATGGAATGATAAAGAGAATTATTACGGAGCGGCTTTGCACACACTACCAAGTCCTGTTCAGGGCGGAAATCGAAATGATCAGTGGTGGTCACTGGGAATTCAAACAAATAATGATGATTCTGAACTGGTTATGCTATCAGGTCCGGTCACTTACAATGGTCAGAAAAGTGTTGTAAAAGCTTTGCAACAGACTTCTTTGCCGTACGGAGAAACCTACATGAATGTAAAGTCGGGAATGGTGATTGAGAAAACATTTTATCTGGAAGTATTTAAGGCAAAGGCAAAAGGGACTGCTTTCCAAAGACCGGTACATACATCTATTGATCTGTTCAAACCATTTTATGCCGGAGACTTCCCATCTTTTGATGAAATTATAAAAATGAAATATAAGTTTGCGAAGTCGCGCTGGATCGAAGGTGCGAACTATGCTGGATTTAACATGTATCCCGAATTTGAGCGGCAAAGAATTGTTTTAGGCTGGGCTGGCCAGTCTGAGGCCCCTGGATATGCCTTGCAGGTGTTGGCTGAGGGCTTAGGTGATGAAGGCATCTGGGAAATGGTGCAAAAATCCATGGATCATATATGCACCTCTCCTGTGGGAAAAAATGGTTTCCCTGTGCGCTATGAAGTAGAAAAAGATCAATGGGAAAAACCCGATCCTGTGTCTGAAGGGCAGGCAATGAATAGTATTGCCCAGGCAATTAGGGCGGGTAGGAAAAATAAAAAAGTGGATGTAGCAAAGTGGGAAGTGTTTTTACAAAAAACCTGTGAAATCCATGCTAAACGACTATTGTCAGAAGATTGGATTCCAAGGAATACAGCTGAAGCATTTTACATTTCACCATTACTGATTTCGTCCGATTTATTCCAAAACGACCTATATAAAAAAGCTGCGCTAAAAGTTGCAAATTATTTTGCAGCACGACATTTAGATATGGATGAGCCTTACTGGGGAGGTACGCTTGATGCAACTTGCGAAGATAAGGAAGGAGCTTGGGGAGCCTTTCAGGGTTTTATGGCCTCATATGAATATACTAAAGAGCAGCAATATTTGGATTGGGCGCAACATGCCGGAGATGTAGTATTGAGCTACTCGGTGGTTTGGGATATCCCACTTCCTCCAGGTAGAATGGCTGATCACAATTTCAAAACTCGTGGCTGGACAAGTGTTTCTCCTCAAAATCAACACCTTGATATTTATGGAGTTTTAATCGCTCCGGCTTTTTACAAGTTGGCACAGCTAACAAATAATGAAGATCTCAAGCGTTTTTCCAAAGTGATGTATCGGAGTTGCGGTCAGATGATCGATCACTTTGGATCGCAAGGAGAACAATTGCTTCAAACAAACTTTATTCAGCACATTCCCGGGGATAAAATAGACGTGAGAGATCTCCGTGGTGGCTATTCAGAAAATTGGACAGTATTCTGGATCACCGCACATTTTTTGAATGCCGCAGCTACTTTTAAGGAAATGGGTGTAAAATTTTAATTGAGCAAAATACTATCAGATATAAAAATAAATTGATTCTACTGTTATTCTACTTGCAGCAGGCAAGTTTGAGATAGAACCCTAAATAGCTAAAAAATTATGCGTTAAATCTTAAAAGGCCTATCACCTGATGTTGGAAATAGGCCATTATTAGTAAACCAATAGTTTTCTGAATTAATGACAATTGTCAATGTTGATGTCCTCCGGGACCATGTATGTGTCCGTGGTCAACTTCTTCTTTTGTGGCACTCCTTACCTCTAGTATTTCACCAGAAAAATTTAAAACTTTTCCTGCAAGCATATGATTGAAATCCATTTTTACTTTATCATCGGAAATTTCCAAAACGGTTCCGTTTAACGGTTTGCCCTTTGGATCTTGCATTGGCACTATTTGTCCAACGCTCAACATTTTTTCATTTACTTTCCCATCGACCTTAAACATTGATATTGGCAGTTCAACGACAGCTTCGTTATTATATGGGCCATAAGCCTCTTCCGGAGTAAGCTCAAATGCATATTCAGCACCGGCTGACATTCCTTCCAAGTTGCTTTCAAATCCAGGTACCATCATTCCGATTCCCTGGATAAATGATAAGGGTTTATCCTTTTCTGCCAAATCTACGACTTCACCATCAACCAAAAGTGTATAGCTCACAGAAGGGACGGTATGTTTTTCAATTTTCATATAATGATTTTAATTTTCGCAAATGTAAATATTCTTTCAATTGGATAGGTCGATTATTTATGGTAATCGTTGATTAAACTTTATTTGTTTAGATCCAAAAAAATATTAAATGTCTCTTACTTAGAAATAGTAAGTTGATTTTATAGTAATGGAGCTATCAGCCTTCCAAATGAACCTATCAGTTTTGTTTTCATGGGTCTATTTTTCCATGCTATGTAATCTAACTTCTCGGAATTTTCCAGATCAATTAAATATTGTGTCTTTAGTTCTTTGGCTAAATTATTATCAAAAAATACAGCATTTACCTCAGCGTTATTATCAAAACTTCTATAGTCCATATTGGCAGTACCAATTGTTGATAGTTCCTCATCAATAATCATTACCTTAGAATGAATCATTCCTTTGGTATAAAAATGAACATGAATATCATTTCTTAGTAATTCTCCCATATAGGTAAGGCTGGCTGAATGTACAAATATTGAATCTGATTGAGCGGGCAACAGCAATACTATTTTTACACCTCCTTTTGCACACGTTTTAAGCGCAGTGAGAATACTTTCATTTGGAATAAAATATGGCGTTATAATCAAAATTTCTTTTTTTGCAGAATTGATCATACTAAAATATCCTTCCATTAAATTTGGATAATCCGAGTCCGGATCACTACTAATAATCGATGTGAGAATGCCTTCTTTGATAGAAACTTCCGGGAAGTAATTGGAGTTTGGAAGAACAAGGGTTTTACTGACAAAAAACCAATTTAAAAAAAATAGAATTTGTAAAGAAAAAACTGCATCTCCCTCGATCATGCAATGGGTATCGCGCCAGTGGGTTTTGTCATCTTTACGGTTTATATATTTATCGGCGACATTTATTCCGCCCACAAATCCAATCCCTCCATCTATTACCACGATCTTTCTGTGGTCACGGTAATTCACCCGATTGGCCAGAGAAGTAAATATTACAGGATGATACTCACAAAATTGTACTCCAGAGTTTTTAAGCTTTTTAATTGTTTTATTCGAAAGGTTATTACTTCCTAAAGCGTCAACTATCATCCGAACCTCCACGCCGGACTCCGCTCTCTGGCATAAGACGTCCATTATCTTATTGCCAATATCATCCTCTTCAAAAATATAATATTCAATATGAATATGATGCCTTGCATTTTCTAGCTGTTGCAGTAATACAGGGAATTTTTCTTCCCCATTTGTAAATATTGTTACACTATTATTGCTTGATAAAGCTGAAAAATTGTTTCTCCAAAAAAGATATGGAAGTTTTGCTTTTTCATTAAGGTAATCCTGGACATCATCAAAACTGTCACGCAAAAGATTGTCATAAGTCTTAATCCATTTTTTAATTATCTTTTGATCCGAAAATCCTTTTCTTGAATACAATTTTTTCTTCCTAAAATTAATCCCGAAAAATAAGTAAATCATCATGCCAACTATTGGCAGCAAGATCATTAAAACGAGGTAAGACTGGGTTTTAAGGGGGTTTTTGTTTTCTAATAATATTCTAAAAAATAGTATGATGACAACACCATAATACAAAATCACAAGAGTTAATATTATCAACTGAGCATCGATCATAAGTCCTTTAAGATAGCTAATTTTAGAAATTATTAAAATTAACTCGAGTAATTCGGGAGATAATTATTGAAACGCTTATAATACCTGCCTACCGAACGAGCATAGCCTGCAGGCTTGTGGTAGACCTTTTACAATTTCTAAAATCTCAATTTTAATCCCGCCAATACATTGATCCCAGCTTGTGGATAGTAGTAGGTTTCTCTAATTTCTTCTCCATAGAAATATCCAAATGCATAACCATTTGATTCGTACTTTACATTAAAGACATTGTTGATCATCAAGTTCAAACCGATTTCTTTGATGAATTTGGTCTTAAACGTATAATTGATAATGATATCATTTACAAAATAAGCATCAAGTTTTCTGCTTTCATTTGATGTGTTGTCCAGGAATTGTTTGCCAACATATTTTGAAAATAACACTACATCTAATCCTTTAAGCGGAGTGACTGTAAACTGAGATGATCCAATGATATCTGGAGAATATGCGATATTAGTATCATTATAAGTTTTTGTGACAACGCCACCTTCCAAATAATCATTCAGGTCTTCAACATATTCATTTATTTTATTCTGACTGTAGGTAATGTTTCCTGTCCATTTCAGTGCACTGCCAAAAACATATCCACCGGTTAATTCTATACCGGTCCGGTAACTTTTGTCAACATTGGTACGGATGCTACCTCCTACATCATTTAGGGCTCCGGTCAATACCAATTGATTTTTGTAATTCATATAATAAAAATTAGCCCCGAAGGAGAATTTGGTTCCGGATTTACTATATCCAATCTCCAGATCATTTAGGGTTTCGTGCTTTGGCAATGTCGGAGCATCGATAAAATCTCTTCTGCTGGGTTCTCTATTGCCAACAGCAAAGGAAGCATAAAGGGAAAAATTGTTATCAAATTTATAAAAAAGACCTACTTTGGGATTGACAAAAGTATAATCGTTTCCGGTATCAATTAATCTCCTGTCGTTATCCATCCCTACTACACTATAATCGACCAGTCTCAACTGCAAATCACCATATATATTTAATCTTGAGGTAAGGTTATAATTGACTTTCAGGTAAGTGTTAAAGTCTTTTTTCTTTCCCGTATTGTCATAATAATTTTGTCTGATCTCGCTATCAGATGCATATTTCGCCCATATAATTTCTCCAAAATGGTCTCCTTTATAATAGTTATATCCACCCCCAAGTACAACACTTAATCTGTTCTGATCATAATTCAAACCATAGGTAAACCCGTAAAAATCATTGTCAAGCCACCTGCGTCTGATCAAATCGGTATTGGCAATGACCACTCCTCCAATTTCTACATTTGGCAAACCGTAATCACTAAAATTTTCATCTTGCTTATACTGTTCAAAGTACCCTTTGCCTTTGGTATAGTGCAAGGCCCCATTGAGTGACCAATTTTGATTCAAAATCTGACTTATATGCAATTGATAGTTGTCTTGTCCATAATCATCAACTTCCCTGTCATAAAATTTTTCTTTCCCATTTTCGTCAAAGTATAATCCCGCAGAATTGTATGTGCGGTTATCTTTCATCTTACTTGCTTCTACGCCATTCCATGATTGATAAGTCACCTCTTTTCCTCCAAACATTAAGGCTTTTATTATGATATTTTTTCCAATGTAATTTCCTTGTAAATAATATGAGTTGAGATCTGACGATGCTCTGTCAATATATCCATCGGAGGCGATTTGCGATAGTCTGCCTTCGAAAGACCACTTGCCATCCAGCAAACCAGAGTTGAGAATAAGGTTATGTCTTCTGGTATTGAATGAACCTATTGAATTATTGATCTCTGCAAAGGCGTCTTTAGCATGTAAATTAGTTTCCAAGTTGACAGAAGCGCCAAATGCCCCTGCTCCATTGGTAGAAGTGCCTACTCCTCGCTGTATCTGAATGGAATTGAGTGATGATGAAAAATCTGGCATATTGACCCAAAACGTCCCTTGAGACTCAGAGTCATTGTAGGGCACTCCATTGATAGTAACATTTATGCGGGTCGCATCGCTGCCTCTTATCCTCATTCCCGTGTATCCGATTCCTGTTCCGGCATCGGAAGTATATACCAACGAAGGGATAGCGCTTAATAAATAGGGCAAATCCTGGCCCAGATTGCGTAGTTCAATCTCTTCTTTATTTATATTATAATACGTCATTGGCGTATTATCCCCTGCCCTTGTTCCTGAAATAACGATCTCTTCCAATTCCTTCACCCTGATGCTGTCTTCATCAGTAGATTGGGCAAAACATAGTGAGCTTACAAAAAGCGACACAAACAATAATAATTTTGATCTTTTTAACATGATTTTAATTATCCATAGATTTATTAAAAACAGACATGGGGTTCGTCTGCAACAAATTAACCGTTTCCCTTCGCCGGAATTACCCGGATCAGGTAATATGGGTATAATCTCAGCCCGGAATATTAAGGCACCCCTTACAATATTTTACGAAGATTCTGACAACTGGTGATTATGCTCTCCCTGCGTCCGCATTACCGGTATCAGGTTCAAAGGGTATAATCTCAGCCTGCTCAGGCACCCCGCAGTGCAAAGTTAGCAAATAATTTATCTGTAATAAAAGAGATATTTCAATATTTTTATTGAGGCATTGATCTAAAACCCTACCTCCGATGGCAGGTGATCGGGCGAACACCTATATTTTTCAGGTAACTCTAATGGGGAAATTTTTTTGCTTATTTATTGATTATTGCATGCTGCTTATTGAATATTTTTTTGTCCAAAACTTCAATTAGTATGCGATTTAACACTCAATATTCAACACCCAACATTCAATTTTCATTATTTCTGCATATTAGACTTTGCAGTTTCAATACTTTTATAAATTA
Source organism: uncultured Roseivirgaceae bacterium (assembly GCA_964507705.1). Taxonomy (GTDB): domain Bacteria; phylum Bacteroidota; class Bacteroidia; order Cytophagales; family Cyclobacteriaceae; genus JAAUQL01. The sequence goes on from CAZDRA010000006.1 coordinate 72,810, forward strand.
TAGATATTAGCTCTTCAGTTTCTTTCATAATTGGAGCTAATTTCTGAATATTTGAGATTAGTGGTTTCCTTTCTATAATTTTTAAACAGATTCGACTTTCTTTTAGTTCTTTTAGAATTATTTTTAGCTTATGAACAAAATCTTTTCTTGATTCCGCACTTTGTGCTTCCCCATAATTTAATGCAGGCGAACTGCCACTTCTGATTAATTGACCTGCTATTTGAATTCCTAATTTTGAATTATCAATATCGTCAACTACATTACTCATTCTTATCGTAAAGTCAATGAATCTATCCTCCAAATCAAATTTTTTCATTTTTTTACTTGTTCATTGTTTATTGTATGTTGCTTATTGAATGTTTTTTAACAATGTCTCAATTAGAAAACGATTGCTGAATAACATGCAACATGCCACTTTCGCACCTAAAGATTTTACCCAATGGGATAAATATTGTCTATAAAACTGCAAGCATTATTTAGTCTTTCAATATCTCTGCCACTGATCACTTTATAGTTGGCACCTCTCTTTTTTAAATCGTTTTCAAACCAATCGAAAAAGAATTTACGCTTTTCGGGATGCTCCCTTTGTCGATCGAATACCCATGGTAAATCAATGTCCATTAGTAAATACAAATCATACTTAACTTTATTGTATGATGAAATTATGGAAGGATCAACTTTTCCGAATTTATGGGTTGACCATATTTTTATAACGGTCAAATCTGTATCGCAAAAAAGATATTTATTTGCATTTAACGAGAGCTGGTTTTCTTGTGATATCTGCCTTTGAGCAATTTTTAATAAGTCTTCCTGATTGTATGGGCGCTTTAGTTGATCGATAAACTGCCTGGCAGATTCAGGAACCCATTCAGTTTTGTAATGATCAGCCAATTGCCTGGCTATTGTACTTTTTCCAGTAGATTCCGGGCCGGTAATCGCAATTCTAATTATTCTTCCCATTTAATAGGATACAGTAATTTGATATGTTCCGCCTTCCAGAGAGAGAGTTTTATTACGCTTATAGTTCTTAATTTTCTTATTATTTAAAGAAATCCCATTTACAGAAATATTTTTAATCAACTTGGCTTCTATTGGAAATTTAACAGCAAGAACGCAACTTTTCGGACTTACGATTTTTTGAATGAAATTGTGATTGTCAGTAAAATTATTTTCAACCGAGATCATCCCTTTGACACTATGAGCCGTTGCTCTGGAATATTTCAATTGAGTTCTTACCGGATGAATTTGAATCTTTTCATATCCTGGGGATAGTGGTTCGATTCCGGCTACATATTGCGATAGCAATGTCAATCCTCCCCCACTCCACGCATGATTGTATGTATCTCCTCCAAAGCCTTGCTTTCCCAGGCCCCACCCTTCCCAAAGAGTTGTAAGCTCACTATTTACCATTTGAGAAAATCGGTCTTTAAGCCTTTTCATGGCTGTATTATTGAATCCCATTACGAACAATGCTTCAATCACATATTTCTCCATGTACGGACTGGCATGCATTTCTTTTTCCAGAACTTGTTTAAGTTTAGGATAATTATCAGGCTCAGCCAATCCTGATAATACTGCCATGGCATTTGCCCGATCATCTGTTTCTAATTTATAATTGGGTGATCTGTAAGCCTCACCGGTCCAAAAAGTATTGTTAAAATTGGCTTCAATACTAGTCATATTTCCATAGATTTGAGAAATATCATCCTCGGCCTCCAACATGCTATGCATTAATTGAAACCCCCTACAAGCCAAATAATACCAGGTATTAAACAATATCTCCATATCTTTATTTTCTCCCCAATCACCCCATGTCCATCCTCCTGACCGGGGAATAACCAATCCATCTTCTCCAATTTTCCATTTATAAAGATATTTTTTGACCATTGGATAAACCTGACTTATGGTCGTTGTGTCTCCAGTATGCAAAAAATATGTCCAAAATCCATAGAAGCCAATACTATTCAACATCTGCATAGGTAATTCGCTTTTATAATTTCCGGCAGGTACTGGAGAAAATATTGTACTGTCCTTTCTTTGCCAATGCATGAGCTCAAGGATTCCTTTTTGGGCAAGGAATCTTGACTTTGGATCCAATGCATAAAAAGATTCGCCAAGTTCATTTACTGCATCCCCCCACCATTGGGCTCTTTCCCTATCAGGGCAGTCCATGTAGGTATCGCGCATAGTTATGTATAATGTGCGACGTGATTTTTTCCACAACAGATTATAAAAAGGATCATCACATTCAAATGCACCGGAAAAATCTGTATCATAACCTGTTTCGCGAAATTTTAGATCAAGCACTTTTACACCTTTTGGTATAATATAATATACTTCATGCCCATTTATCCAGCCAAAGGACTCATATTCCTGAATCCCGTTTTTTGCTATATACTCAGCTCTCAGATTGGTTCGCGAACCTCCATAATAATTGTCGGTGAGCATTGTGATCTGTTCACCTGCATTCGCATCAATTTTTAAATACGGAGTGACCTGGGCATTATAAGGCAATTTGCATTTTATGGTATCGCCAATTGCAGTAAAAGGGAAATTTGGAGAATTATTATAGCTTTTCAGACCAAAATCTTTCCATTGGGGAATTGGTCGTTTTACTAAATTATTCCATGGGGCACTTGGAGGAATGCCAAATTCATAAGCTGATTGCCACCTTTCTGACACAAAATCAACTGTAGTCCAGGGGCCAATTTCCTTTTGGGCATCATAAACAATATTGGATTCCGGTAATCGATAATTTGGCTGTGGCCCACTATATGATTGAAGATAAGATGTATGAACTTTGGTTTTCCAATTTTTATCAGAAATGAGGGTAAGTGTTTTGTCATTATACAATTCAAATACCAACCCGGCTTTGCCACTACTGTGATGCGAGAAACCATTTTTTCCAAAATACCATACAAGAATGGCTATTGTATTTTTCCCTTTATTAAGTTTTCCGCTAATATCAATCTGATCATAATAAGTACCTGTCGGAGTTGGCCCTCTTTTTAAACCTCCTTCAAAAACCACTAATTCTCCATTAATCCACATCCAAAATTTTGAATCAACAGCTATTCTGATTTCAGATTTTGCAGGAACTTTATCCAATTCAATGTTATGTCGAAAAGCAACCCATGAGTTGGTTTTATCCTGCGCCATATTGTTATTTATCCATTTGGCATGCCAGGTATTCTCATCGAATTTTTGTGCCTGAAGACTAAAACAAGATAAAAGTAAGATTGCGGAAAAAATAAATGCTTTGCTCATGGATTAAGAAAAATTTTATTTGGATTGGAATTTTTATTTAAAAATAACCTTAATATTTGAAAATTCAGGGTAATAATGATTTGAAATTATTTCTCAAATCCAATAATATCAAATAGTTCTGATGTAAACATTATAATAAACCAATTGGTATTTAAGAACAAAAAATTATCTATTGGTCTTTTGAAATATTAATAGGGTATTAGATTCTAAAAAAAATATGATGGTAATTATTAGAGAATCGATCATTGCTGATGCTCCGCATATTGTTGAATTTCAAATAAAAATGGCACTTGAAACGGAAAGCCTATTACTTGATAAAACCATAGTCAGCTCTGGGGTTGAAGCCATTTTTAAGGATAAATCAAAAGGCGTTTACTACGTTGCCGAAATTGATGGTAAAGTAATTGGCTCTACGCTAACCACTTTTGAATGGAGTGATTGGCGCAATGGGCGTGTCTTATGGTTTCAGTCTGTATTTATCATGAAGAACCGTAGAGGAAACGGTGTATTCAGAAAAATGTATGAACACATAAAAAGAATAGTGGATCATCCGGATTCAGATTTAAAAGGCATCAGATTATATGTTGATAAGACCAACAAACCTGCTCAAGCGGTTTATAATAAATTAGGGATGAAAAACCATCATTACGAATTGTACGAATGGATGAAATAGTGTGTATGGTCATCCAATAATATAATATTACACATCAGTATTTTGTATTCTATACTGAGAATTATATAGATCGGTATAAAAACCATTTTTTGCCATGAGGCTATTGTGGTTTCCTTCTTCAACAATTTTCCCATGATCAAGAACGAGTATTTTATCAGCATTTTTTATTGTTGACAATCTGTGAGCAATCACAATGGACGTTCTGCCAGCCATCATTTTCTGAATAGCATTTTGGATCAGTTCTTCTGTCTCAGAATCGACAGACGATGTGGCCTCATCCAATACAATAATCTTAGGGTTATAAACCATTGCTCTGATAAAAGATATTAACTGACGCTGTCCGACCGAAAGTGTTGCGCCTCTCTCCATGACATTGTACTCCAATTTGCCAGGAAGACGATCGATAAATGTTCTGGCTCCCACAAGCTCTGCCGCCTCATAAATTTCCTTTCTACTTATATCGTAATTCCCAAGGTTGATATTTTCTTCTATTGTATTCGAAAATAAAAATACATCCTGAAGCACCACGCCAATATTGCTACGTAATGACTTGAGTTCAAAATCTTTTACGGATACCTCGTCAATGACAATATTACCTTTATTGATATCGTAAAACCTTGTAAGTAAATTAATTATGGAAGATTTGCCAGCGCCCGTAGCACCAACCAGCGCAATAGTCTCACCTTTATCAACCTTAAATGAAATATCCTTTAGCACATAGTCCTCGTCATTGTATGCAAACCACACGTTTTTAAATTCAACGACACCTTCTAATTTCTCTGGTACAAAGCTGCCATTATTGGGAATTTGTTCCTCGTTATCCAATAAATCAAATATTCTTGAAGAACTTACAATTCCCATTTGCAAAGTATTGTATCGATCTGCTATTTGTCGAATTGGTCTAAAAAACATATTCAGATACATGATAAAGGCAGTCAGATCTCCAAAGGTTGCGTATTCCTGAATAACGCCCTTTGCACCAAACCACACAATTAACCCAATGCCCAAAGCCTGAATTACTTCAGAAACTGGATAGTAAACAGAATAATACAATACTGATTTAATATGAGCGGTTCTATGCTCTTTGTTGATATCCTTAAATTTTTTATACTCACGTTTTTCGCTGTTAAATATCTGAATTATACTCATCCCTGTGATGTGCTCCTGAACAAATGAGTTGAGGTTAGAGACGGCAGTTCTCACTTCATTAAAGGCATGCTTTATTTTTTCCTTGAATATATAAGTGGCAATTACGAGAAATGGAAAAGTAGAAAGGCTCATGAGCGTAAGCTTCCAATCGAGATAAAACATGAAAGCCAAAATGAATACAAGTTGAAGTAAGTCTGCTAATAGTGCCGCTAAACCCAAGCTAAAAACTTCAGCAAGCGTTTCAATATCAGAAACGCTCCTGGTGACAAGCCTTCCTATTGGTGTTCTGTCAAAAAAGCGAAGCTGCATTTTCAGCAAATGCTCATAAAGATTCACCCTTATATCTTTAATAATATATTGACCAATCCAACCCGATAGATAGGTGTGCAAGTATTGAAATATCCCAGAAGCAAAAAGTAATACAACAAGTATCGTGGCAATGTTGAGCAAACCTTTGTAGTCTCCAACTGCGATATGATCATCAATGGCATATGAAACCAAAAGTGGCCTTATTGGGCCGACAATTCCTATGGCAATTGTGAGTGCAATGAGTATATAAAACCTTCCTGAATATGGCTTTATGTACGAATACAATCTCCGAATTACCTTAGAGTCGATTATGTTTCCACTAATTTTTTCCTTTTTCACGTATTACGCTCTTATGAAAATCACTTTACTTTACAATACCTTTAAAAGCCCAGGAGAGAATAAGATATTTTTACTCAATATTTTCAAAAATATTATCGGGATATTCTATTTCTTGTAAGTACAACCCCTCTGCAGGAACGGATCTACCAGCATTCTGCCTATTTCTACTTTGCAATATATCCTTCACATTATCTACCGCAATTTTACCTTCGTTTACCATAAGTAAAGTACCTACAATCGATCTTACCATACCTCTTAAAAACCGGTTTGATTTGATATAAAAAACCAAACTCGCGTCTTCATATTGCCAATATGCATTGTACACTTCACAATTGAAATTGTTTACCTGTGTTTTTACTTTACTAAAAGATTTGAAATCTTGCCTGCCAACTAAAATTTTAGAGGCTTCATTTAGATCTTTTAGATTAATTGATTGATGATATATATATGCCTCACTACGCTGAAAAGGATCTTTTTGCGGAATAATCACATATCTATACCTTCTGGATAATGCATCAAATCTCGCGTGGGCTTCGTCACCGACTTTCCTTATTGACTTGATAACTATATCTTTTGGCAAAATGGCATTCATAGGATATTTAAACTTTAGCTCATCAATTTGTTCACTAAAATCTACATGGAAAAATTGCTGAGTCGCATGAACACCTGTATCTGTTCTGCTACTTCCTGTAATCTCAATCTCTAAATTCAATAATTGTTTTAGTCTTTCTTGGATTATTTGCTGGACACTAATAGCATTATTTTGAATTTGCCATCCATGATAATTAGTGCCTTTATAAGAAATTTCAAAAAAGTATCTCAATGCTTAATTTTATTGGGCTACAAAGATAAACCATCTATCATACGATCATCTCATTAATATAAAATTCCTCCATGTATTTTTTACTCATCGATCAAGGAAAAGTAAATTACAGGTATAATTTATTGCAGGCTTAATTGAAAAAAATAAGCTTTTTTAAAAGTGTTGGTACTGCATTTTTTTCATAATTGATGTCAGTTATATATATTTATTAAATACAGTATTTTTAGTATAGTAAAATATTATTATGTGCATGGAGGACCGGGGACAATGACCAAATTTTATTTAATATCTAACAATAAATCCTTTCAGGAATATTTGATTAAAAACTTTAAAATATTTTCTGGAAAAAATGTGATTATTGAATCCGAAAGTTTTAAAGCGGTAACTAATATCATTTCCGATGGTGATATATTGATTATTGATGATGATATAATTTCCGAGCTTAAAATCGCAGTATTGTCAAATTTACTTTTAATTGACAAAAATCAAATTGGTATTTTACTCTTCACTGATTTCAAGAAAAACCTTCCCTCAATTTTTCTACATAATGAAAAGGGCATTAGAGTCGTATCAAAAATGATTCATGAAAATGAGTTACTGTTTCATTTAAAAATGCTTAGAAACACTTTAAAACCAAATGCAAAAAAATACAATGAAACTACCATAAAAATCCAGCAACTATTACTGAATGATTCTCAAGATAACCCAATGATGCCAAATATTCTTGGGTTAATTGGGGAATTAACCGGTGCTGGAAATGTGACACTATTTGAACAACCTGCTGGAATTCCAATATCCATTAATGCAGAGTGGTCAAGCCACGACACTAACCAAGAGAATGAATACGGAAATCTATCTCATGAAATATTATCAAATTGGACGCTCTACGGCAGATGGAAAAAGGAATTATCTGGTGGAGAGCATATTTGTGCTGAAGTAGCAAAATTACCTCTTAATGAAAGCACTAAATTAAAGTCATTCGGGATAAAAAATCTTCTACTGATTCCATTATTTATAAAAGATAACTACTGGGGTTTTATAATACTTTCTGACTATACAAATCAACAAATATGGAATGAACATGAGGTTTCGATGATAATGTCGGTAGTTAAACCTGTTGTGTCTTTCTTAGAAAATAAAGTGGGCAATAATGACAATAGTGGTCAACTTTTTCAAAGAGTTTTTGAAACAAGCGGTATTGGTCTGGTCATTTCGGATACTAGAGGAATAATAAAAATATTTAATCCTGCATACTCAATAATGTTGGGTTATAAAGCATCAGAAATAAAAAATATAAATATTAGTGCATTTACACATCCTGACGATTTACCAGGGCAACTGGAGTTACAGCATAACTTAATTGAGGGTAAAATATCATCTTACCTTGTTGAAAAAAGATATTTGAAAAAAGATGGCTCAATAATATGGGTAAAAGTAAATGTATCTGTATTTGACAAAAAAGATGGAAAACCAATTTCATTAATCGCTATTATTGAAAACACCACAAGCGAAAAAAAAACGGAGAAAGCACTTAAAGAAAGCGAAGATAGATATCGTAAACTTTCTGATCTATCACTTGAAGGAATTGTAATACACAAAAACGGAATTGTATTTGATTGCAATGAGCGATTCCTCAAAATGTCTGGTTACGAGCGCCACGAAATAATTGGACAAAACCACGTAAAACTACTTGCAGATAAAAAATCTGTTGCTCAAATTTTAAAAAAAATTGAAACTAATGATCTAACACCATACGAGGCTATCGGTAATACAAAAACCGGTGAATCTATACCTGTAGAACTTGAAAACAGAATCATAGAATATGATGGTGAAAAATATCGGGTAACATCTATTAGAGATATTACAGAGAGGAGAAAAACAGAACAAGAATTAAGAAAACTTAACATCGCCATTGATCAAAGTCCTTCAAGTATTGTAATAACAGATAAGAATGGAATAATTGAGTACGTAAATAATTCTTTTTGCAAAATTACAGGGTATTCATTCGAAGAATCTATAGGAAAAAATTCAAATATATTAAGAACGAATTACCACCCTAAGACTTACTACAAACAGTTATGGGATACAATTACTTCAGGCAAAACTTGGAGTGGAATTTTTAGGAATAAGACTAAATTGGGATCTCTTTACTGGGAGCGAGCAGCAATTTCGCCGATCTTCAATGAAGAAAAAATAATAACTCATTATCTCGCAATCAAAGAAAATATCACAAAAGAAAAAGACGCACAAGAAGCATTAGAAAGAAGTGAAGAGCGGCATAGAATTATTTCTGAATTGACAAATGATTTTGTTTATTCAGCCTACATCAATAATAATAAGTTGATTCTGGAATGGAATAGTGGTTCTCTTAAAAAACTATCGGGATACTCCATAAGTGAAGTAAATGAGATGAAATATGGTTGGTACTCTGTAGTACTAAAAGATGACCTTGAGAATATAATTATTCCAACTATTAAAAAGTTCGCAAATGAAAAAGCATTAAACTTTGAGTATAGAATCAAAACAAAAAAGGGATATATAAAATGGGTATCTGATAAAGTCCAATTTAAAAAAGATGAGAAAAGAAAAAATAAATATGACGTTATAGGTGCAATACAAGATATTACTCCAAAAAAGAATGCTATTTTGGCTTTGGATCAAAGCAAGAAATTTCTTGATAATATCATTGACAAGTTACCCATTGGACTTCAAATTTTCGATGAACAAGGATTTACAACTAGAATAAATGATGCTCAAAGAAAATTATTGGGTTTAAAAAACTTTAATATTAAAAAAGACCCATTTAATATCATAACAGACCAGATGGCAATTTCTGTTGGATCTGACAAACGTTTTCTTGAGGTATATAAAAACAAAACCACATCAAACCATGAAGTCGAACTAAATTTCTATCGAAAAGATAAATGGAATAAAGGCAAAGGAAAAGTAATTATTAACCAGATTATTTTCCCCATTTTAAAAGAAGATGGGAGTATCCTTGCGGTAATTTCTTTATCTCATGATATCTCCAAACGAGTATTAATTGAAAGGGAGTTGAAATCAAACGAAATGCATCAAAAGGCACTTCTTAGAATTATTCCCGATTTAATATTTGTCCTCTCGCAAAAAGGTATTTTCAAGGATGTGTACACAGATGAGGCTGAAAACTTATTACTACCCTTAGACCAATTTATAGGAAAATCATTTTCTGCTATATTTCAGGAAGATATGTCTAAAAAATTTTATTACAATCTTAAAAGAGCCATTAAGACTAAAGAAATCCAATTGTACAATTACGATCTTGTAATAAATGGAATAAAACGCTTTTACGAAACAAGGTTAGTAGTAAGTAAAAAAGATGAGGTAATTGCTATAGTTCGAGACATAACAGAAAGTAGTGTTGCTGTCCAGTCCTTGAAAAAAAGTGAGGAAAAATTTAGAGAATTAACAGAAAGAACCAGAGATGCTTTAGTTTTGATAAGTTCGACTGATGAGGTCCTTTATGTAAGTCCAAACTTGACAAACATATTGGGTATAAGCATAGAATCTTATACCGAAGATCCTATTGGCGCATTAAAGATGATTCATCCGGAAGATAAGAGGTGGGTAATCCCGCAATTGAATGATTACAGAAAAGGGAAACAAGATTCTACAGATTTACAGTTTCGAGTTATATTAAAGAATAAAACTGAAAAATGGATCTGGTATAGAGAAAATACAATCTTTGATGATGATGATAATCCGGCTAGATATGCTGCGGTAATTACAGACATTACGGCAAATAAAATTTCGGAAGAGGAATTGAAAATTGCAAAGGAGGAAGCAGAAAAAGCCGACAGATCAAAGAGTGCATTTATAGCAAATATTTCTCATGAGATACGTACACCAATGAATGCAGTGCTCGGTTTTAGTGATTTACTACGCTCACGAATAGAAGACCCGGTATTAAAAGGCTATTTGAATTCGATAAAATCTAGTGGAAATACGCTCCTCAATTTGCTTAATGATATTCTTGATTTGTCAAAGATTGAAGCAGGGAAAATGAGCATGACATTAGCACCAATTAATCTTTTTAATGTATTTGACGAAATCAAACATATTTTCTCCTTAAAAGCATTGGAGAAAGGGTTAGATTATTCTTTCGAAATTGACAAGAACATTCCCCGATCTTTAATGATGGACGAATTAAGGTTAAAACAAATTATACTTAACCTGGTTGATAACGCTATAAAGTTTACAGAAAAAGGTACAATAAAAATCAAGACAGGAATAATTGATAAGAGAAAAAAATCAAAATCTGTTGATATATCTATTATAGTCGAAGATACCGGAATAGGAATACCCTTTGATTTACAAGAAACGATATTCGAATCCTTTCGACAAAAAGACGATCAAGATAAAAAGAAATATCAAGGCACTGGACTGGGATTAGCAATCACAAAAAGTTTGGTAGAACTTTTTCATGGAGAAATCAATCTAAAAAGCTCACCTGGGAAAGGGAGCAGATTTGAGGCAATTTTTCGAGACATTGGAATTTCCGATTTAGTTGACACAAAAACCACCATATCAGACAATGAAACAAATGTCAGGTTTAGAAGTTTAGTTTTAAAAGATAGAGTTGTTGCATTAATTGATAGACAAAAATCAAATCGAGATTTAATTAAAGAAGTATTTTATCATGCAGAAAGCAGAGTAATCGAAGGGGATAACCTTGAAAGTATTTTACCTCAACTTAATAGCAAACTTGATTTAATAATAATAGAATTGGTTAACGAAAATTGGGTTAAACAAGATTTGAAAATAATAAAACAGAATAAATATTTAAACAAAATACCCATAATTGGAATTACTTCATTTAACAATATTAAAAAATCATTTTCGCGGGAAATTAATTCCGTATTAACAAAACCAGTTTACTTACCAGAATTAGTTGAGACTGTAAGGAAATATTTCAATTTAAAAAGTCCTGATGATATTCAATTTCAAGAAAGCCATTTTGAATCAGAAACAATTGAAAAATCTGTATTGACAACAGTAATAGATTTACTTGAAATGAAATATTATAAATCATGGGAATCGTCGTTGATGACTTCTTCCTTTTCTGAAGTTGAAGAATTTGCCCAAAACATGAAAACAATTGGTTTGGAGTATAAGCTAAAAATATTACAATCATTTAGTAATGTACTGGTAATGCACGCGAAAAATTTCGATATTGATCTTATGAATGATGTGCTAAAAACCTATCCCTCAATTATTTTTGAATTAAAAAACAATCTCCTAAAACAAAAATAGTGAAAGCTACCTCAAACAGACAAAAAGTCCTCATTGTTGATGATGTAACAAAAAACATTCAGCTTGTCGCCAATTTCCTAAAACAAGCTGGATATGATATAAACTATGCAATTCGCGGAAAGACTGCTATTAAACACATTCAAAAAGAAAAATTTGATCTCATACTTCTTGATATTATGATGCCGGAAATGGATGGTTTTGAAGTATGCAAAAAACTAAAATCTGATCATGAGACCAAAGACATACCAATCATTTTTCTAACAGCAAAAAATGACATTGATAGTATTACAAAAGCATTTGAAGCAGGAGGAGTTGACTATATTACAAAGCCTTTTAATAAAACCGAACTACTCGCAAGAGTAAAAACTCATCTTGAATTACAACAGCAAAGAAGAGATTTAAAAGAGTTGAACGCAACAAAGGATAAGTTTTTCTCAATTATCGCTCATGATTTGAAAAGCCCATTGAATCAATTGATGGGACTAAGTGAGATACTAAAAAAAGAAATTAATGCTGGAAAAAATAATGACATATTAAAACTAGTCAAATTTATAAATGCATCTGCAAAATCAGGGAGGCTACTGCTTGGCAATTTATTGGAATGGTCAAGGTCTCAAACCGGTTCAATAAAAATTTATCCTGAAATTCTTGATATTAAAAAGGTAACTGATGATGTGATTGAATTAAATGAAAACAATGCAATTCAGAAAAAAATTAAACTAAAATCAAAAATTAAAAAAGGAGTATTTGCATTTGCAGATGAAAATATGGTAAAAACTGTGCTTAGAAATTTGATCAGCAATAGTATAAAATTCACCTTAGAAAATGGAGTTATTAGCTTAGGTGCAAAGCAATCCAAAAATATTGTGACTTATTCCATTTCTGATAATGGAATAGGAATAAAAGCCAATGATATTAAAAAATTATTTAGGATTGATGTTAATCCTAAATTAATCGGAAATAGCCAAGAAAAAGGAACAGGCCTAGGACTAATTCTATGTAAAGAATTTATAGAAATTAATGGAGGAGAAATATGGGTTGAAAGTAAAATAGGAGAAGGAAGCACTTTCTACTTTAGCCTACCTACATCGGATTCCTGACCCTACAAAATTTCATTAATAATGTGGTTCTGAAATTCATCTTTATAACCAACATCCACCACAAAATATTTCTTATTGCATATATCTAAACTACAAGTATAAAACTGACTTAGCAGCTTCGATTGTTCTTTTGACATTCGGCAATGACACCTCGATTAATGTAGGTGCATATGCCAATGGCACATCCATACAGTTTACCCTGGCAACAGGTGCATCTAAATAATCAAAAGCATTTTTCTGGATATGGTATGAAATATCTGTAGAAATTGAAGCCATAGGCCAAGATTCTTCTACAATTACTATTCTATTTGTCTTTTTAACTGAATTTACAATAGTTGCATAATCCAATGGCCTTACAGTTCTTAAATCTATCACTTCTGCCGATATACCATCTTTACTCAACTCATTTGCGGCCTGATCTACAACTTTCATCATCTTTCCAAACGAAACTAATGTTATATCACCACCTTCCTTTTTAACATCTGCTACTCCAATAGGAAGCAAGTATTCGTCTTCCGGAACCATGCCTTTATCTCCATACATAAGCTCAGATTCCATAAATATTACTGGATCATTATCTCTTATCGAAGCCTTTAAAAGACCTTTTGCATCATAAGGATTAGATGGAATTACTACTTTTAGTCCAGGTACGTTGACATACCAATTCTCAAAATTTTGTGAGTGCTGCGCTCCTAATTGACCTGCATTTCCTGTAGGCCCTCTAAAAACTATTGGTGCAGTATATTGTCCGCCAGACATTGAATTAATTTTGGCGGCTCCATTTATAATTTGATCAATTGCAACTAAAGAAAAATTAAAAGTCATGAATTCAATAATTGGTCTCAAGCCATTCATTGCTGCACCAATACCGAGACCTGTAAAACCTAGTTCGGAAATGGGGGTATCAAGAACCCTCTCTGCTCCAAATTCATCTAACATGCCCTGACTAGCCTTGTAAGCACCATTGTATTGAGCCACTTCTTCACCCATTAAAAATACATTTGGATCACGCCTCATTTCCTCAGACATTGCGTCTTTCAGGACCTCTCTGAACTGTTTTTCTACCATTACATTTAAATTTTAAGATCGCAAAAATATGCATTATTGCAGATAACAAAAAGGATTGTCATTTTGTTTTCAAAAAAAAACCCTCTCATATGAGAGGGTTTTCAAATCTAAAAAATCTTGTGGATTATTTTACAGCACTTATGAATCTGCTGTCACTCATCATACTATTAAATTCTAAATCAGATGCTATTTTTGATTTCAGACTTGGGTCTGTTTTTACTGTTTCAGAAATTGCACCCAATGCAGCATCCGTTTTACCTAACCTTGCATTGGCTATAGCTGTGCCATAGTCAGCCATTGCATAATCAGCATCTTTTTCATGTATTTCATCGAAAGATATTAAGGCATTCTTGTAATCCTTATTAAGTACTTGTGCCAAACCTTTATTAAACAGGTTATCTTCATCATCATTAGCACTTGATAGAGACTTAACAGCATCAGCATATTTAGCCAAAATAATTTCAATAGAACCTTTTGTTCCGTTGAATCCATAAACATCTTTTGAAGGTGGATTCATTGATATAGCATCAGAAACAGATGTGTAAGCTTCGTCAATATTGCCTTGCATTAATTCTGCACCACCCAAATTTCCTTTTGCATAAGCATTATTTTTCTTATTCAGAGAAATTTCAAGATGAATTATAGATTTTTCAGCATGAGAAATACTACCATCCTCAGCTGCCATATTCAAATAAACTGCTCCAAGATTATTGTGAGCTGCCCAGTTATCATATGTTTTGATTGTAGCTTCATAAATAGCGGCTTTTTCTTTTAACGAAGGTGTAAGATGTGCAGCATAAGCTAACTCACCATATGAAAGCGTATCAGCTGGAAGTTTACCATCTGCTATTTGTTTTGCAAGAATAGAAATCTCAGCGTCACTTCTTTTTTCTATAACTGTTAAAATTTCGGTTTTAGCAGCTCTTAAGTCTGGGTAAATATCTTTTCGCACTTTCTTGTAGTCAGGGAGTTTTTGAAGTGCGTCTTCTTTATCTTCAAATGATCCTGATCCATTTACTATATTTAAAAAGGCAGACTTTGAAGATTGGTCAATTCCATCATATTTCTCAAGTGCAATTTTAAATGCTGTCCAATCTTCAATAACAGGCTTAAGAACAAATTTTATGGACTCTGCTGCCCCTTTGTAATCGTATCTATCCATCATTTGGTCATAATACTCTTCTATCTTTTCAGCTCTATTTTTAGAAAGATCGCTGTTAACTCTTTCAGAACCTTCAGGAGAGTGAGTACCAGTAATGGTAACGGTTCTAGTTACATTTTTCTCAGCAATGAATGCTTGAAAAAATTTACCTCTTTCACTTTTCTTTTCTGAAGTTCTTAAAGCAGCACTTCCTTGTAAAAAATAAAAATTCACTTGTGTTGGCTCTAATTCTTCGTCAGGAGTCCATCCACCTACAGTTTCATCTTTATAATCATAGCTAACATAAGCTCCATAATATACAGATTTTACTAACTTAGAAGTTGTTATTAATCCTTTGGCGATTTCCAGTTTTTCTGTTGGACCTTTTTTCTTTCCATTTTTTTCATTTGTTGCCCAACCAATAATTGTCAAAGAACCTTTGTCCATTTCTGAATCATATGGTAATTCAAATTTTTGCGATACCCTTGGTTGTTGTGTATCTCTGTTTGGGAACTCATTTGCAACAAACTTAATTTCATCAAATTTAGCTGAATTGTCAGCATAATCATATGATGCTTCGATTGAATAACTCAAATTTGGTTTGAGCATTTTCACAGGCAATACAGCTGATATTTCAAAATTCACTTTATCGGCATGAACTTCAAGCGGATCTGGATCTACTGTCAATTGTTGATCTTTTGCCATTTTCATCATTTTATTCATGGCACAACCATAAAAGGTCATTAGTCCTATGGCGAATAAGGCGTAAATAAACTTTCTCATCTGATTTTCTATTTTAAATTTAAAGTTAGTTTTGTCCAAAAATATTGCATTATTTTAATTATTCCAACATTACAAAAGAAAAGATGTTATTTTTATAGAGGAATAATTTTATGATTGATATTAGTTTAAAAATACTGTAATAAATGAAAAAAATACAAAAATATTTCGAATCTCAAACATTTGGAGTGTGTGCTAAAATAGGTGAGAAGATAAATATCCCCATTTCAAGTATTAGGATTTTTTTTATATATGTGTCTTTTTTGACTTTCGGTTCACCCGTCATCATCTATCTGGGCCTGGCATGGATTATCAATTTCAGGAAGCACTTAAGGAGAAGAAAGAATGCCTTATGGTACTAATTCTATCAAAAATCTATATCGCTAAATTTTCGATTCTTTTTTATATAGTAATCGTATAATAGCAATTTAGGGTAAACCCCAAATAAAATATCTTCGCCTTCATTCTTGAAATTTCTCTTTTCCATAGTTGATGATAAATTAATAACCACATAGATATGGGCTTTTATAATCATATAAGCATCTATAACTCTTCCAGAAAATACAAATTTTAGAAATGCTATATAATCCAATACCAGTCTAACAGGAATTTTCCACATTAATTCCCAAAGAGGTAGATTTTTAAAGAGCGACAATAAGCTGTTTCTGAAATTGAGGTAGGTCTTTTGAGGATTAGTATATGCCAAGGTTCCTCCTCCAACATGATAAACTACTGACTCTCCGCAATAAAATATTTTATACCCACCGTGCTTCATTCTCCAACACAAATCAATCTCTTCCATATGGGCAAAAAAATCTTCATCGAAACCTCCGTATGCATCAAACAATTCTTTCCTTATAAATAAGCATGCACCACTTGCCCAAAAAATCTCTCGGCTTTCATCGTATTGACCAATGTCCGTTTCGATAGTATCGAATATTCTTCCTCTACAAAACGGATACCCAAACTTATCAATAAATCCTCCAGCACCTCCGGCATATTCAAATTTATTTCTAAAATTGAAATCTAGTAATTTTGGTTGAATAGCAGCAATTTTACCATCTTTTTCAAAAAGTTGAAGTACCGGTGCAATCCAGTTTTTTGTAACCTCAATATCTGAATTGATAATTACAAAAATATCTGCCTTCAACTGCCTTAGTGCCCGATTATATCCTCCGCAAAATCCATGATTTTCTGAAAAAGCAATAAGCGATATTTTCGGATAATGATTTTTTATAAAATCTATCGACCCATCTGTTGAGTTGTTATCAGCAATAACAATCTCGTGACCATTGGAATGCTCAATGATCGTAGGAAGAAACTTTTCCAAAAAATGCTGTCCGTTATAATTTAGAATTACGATAGAAACGAATGTCATTAGAACATCTTGCTAAAATCGAATCCTGGAATATTCGGCATCATTCCCTGGGTAGTATTTTTTATTTCTTCGTTAGACTTTGCTTCAACATTGGTCAATGCAATATTGATTGCTGCAACAATGAGGTCTTGTGTCATTTCCTTGTCTTGAGGAGTCATTAATGATTCTTCAATTGTCA
>CAZDRA010000007.1:0-84394 GCA_964507705.1 uncultured Roseivirgaceae bacterium
TTGACTGGACTTATAATCCTAATAATTCGTCTTTTAAAGACTCTTTACACTAGGTCAGCAATGGTTCTCGATACTTTGAGGAGATGATGGTAGGCAAATCTGAATATATAATATTCACCGTGCTATTTGAAACACAAAAATTTTATTGATTAAAATGAATGAAAAAGGGTTGAAAAATTTGATTACGACCGATATGATGATGGTGCAAGCAAAACTAGTAAGGGTGTTACAAAGAGCATATTCGAAAAATGAGGAAGCCGATAAAAAGTATAATTTTAGGGAGATGATCAGGAAACCAAATACCAATACACGAACTTGTTAATTATGCATCTAATTAATGTTGATTTTATATTAAGATGATATGGACTTGTTAATTTGGTCAGCCTGTTTATTTTTGACAGGACTATGAGATATCAACAAAGAGGGCAGAAATTATTTATGTATAAGTATTTTTAAGAAATGAAAGATGCTGAAACAAGAGATCGATTAGAAAAATATTTTGAGAAAGAAGTGAATGAATATATGGTAACTATTCGTCATCAACAAAATGAGGATAAGGCCTTGAAATGTGTTGCTCAAGCTTTACAATGGGCCTGTTCGTTAATAGAATTTTATCGAAAAAATAATAATTCTAAATTAAAGAGTTTTATTAAAAAGGATGCAGCAGGTGGAGTTGTAGATGGGATTAAGTATGCTAGAAATCGCTCGATACACCAATTTATTCAATTGCTTCATATTACCGGTGGGGGAGAATTCCCGATGATTCTTCCGGCACCCTTTTTTGAAATAAGATGGGAAAAATTAAAAGATTTACCTTTACCAGATAAGGGATTTGAACAAATGAAATTAGCTAAAAACTATGAGAACAGTATTCAGGATGTTGCAGTTCGTTTTACATTTGATCAGTTAAATGATTTTTTTAAAAGGGTTAAAAAGTTGATACGTTTATGTAAAAACTTATCTGCTGGTGCGAGCTTGTCGCTTGTGCCATTACATTCCTCTCTACCCCATCCAACCTTCTCTATCCAAACTGCGATATTGGATTGCCTCGGCAAGGTGCTCAATTTTGATTTCTTCTGTTCCGGCAAGGTCGGCAATGGTTCTCGATACTTTCAGTATTCGGTCGTAAGCACGGGCCGAAAGACCTAGTTTTTCCATGGCGGTTTTTAGCAATGTTTTTCCTGCCTCATTGATTTTGCAAACCTTCTTTACCATTTGTGATGGCATCATGGCGTTGGAATAAACATCATTTATATCATTGAATCTCAACGATTGTAAATCCCGGGCTTTGATTACACGCTCGCGGATCACCTCGCTTTTTTCTGCTTTTCTATCTGCAGTCATCTGATCAAAAGAAACCGGATTGACTTCAATATGCAGGTCTATTCTATCCAATAGTGGGCCACTGATTTTTCTTAAATATCTTTTTACATCCATGGGAGAATCAGGATGATTTCCATCTTCAGAATAAAACTCACCTGAAGGGCTTGGATTCATACTGGCCACCAACATGAAACTCGCAGGAAATTGAACTGATGCCTTGGCTCTGGCGATATTTACCAATCTCTCTTCCAATGGCTGCCTCATAACTTCCAATGCTGTTCTTTTAAATTCGGGAAGCTCATCAAGAAACAATACACCATGGTGAGCCAATGATATTTCTCCCGGCTGGGGGACGCCTCCACCACCTACAAGTGCCACATCAGAAATGGTATGGTGAGGAGACCGGTATGGTCTTTTTGAAATCAATTGTGCCTCGGGCCCAAGCTTGCCGGCCACTGAATGAATCTTTGTTGCCTCCAATGCTTCGTGCAATGTCAAAGGTGGTAAAATTCCAGGAAGCCTTTTGGCCAGCATTGTTTTGCCGGATCCGGGAGGGCCGATCATAATTATATTGTGCCCTCCGGCAGCAGCGATTTCAAGTGCTCTTTTTGTATTTTCCTGTCCCTGCACATCTGCAAAATCAAGATCGAACTCATTCAGCTCGTGGTAAAATATTTCTCTTGTATCTACCTTAGTGGGTTTTATGGATGATTTATCTTTAAAAAAATTGATGGCGTCTTCGAGGGTATCGACACCAAATACATCCAGATTATTTACAATTGCAGCCTCCTTGGCATTTTCCTTTGGAAGAATAAATCCCTTGAACCCTTGTTTTCTTGCTTCAACTGCAATCGGCAGCGCTCCCTTTATAGGCCTTACAATGCCATCAAGCGACAATTCACCCATGATTACATAATCCTCCAGCTCCTCGGCCATGATTTGATTTGAGGCTTTCAATACGCATAGACTTATGGGTAAATCATAAGAAGAGCCTTCTTTCCGAATGTCAGCCGGTGCTAAATTGACTACAACTTTTTGCCGCGGCATAGAAAATCCGAAATGCTTTATAGAAGATTCTACCCGATGTTCGCTTTCTTTTATGGCATTGTCCGGCAAGCCGACTAAAAAAAATTTAGTGCCCTGAAGCACATTGACCTCTACCGTAATTGTAGTTGCATCAATTCCATATACGGCACTCCCAAATGTTTTGGAAAGCATTTCTTTTAGTTAAATATTTATAAAATTTTCTATCGCTATTTTCTAATCTGAATCCAAATTTGACAATAGGCAAGCATGGTTTCTTACGGACTTTGAAAATCTTAGTCAATCATCCAAAATATCCAGGCACATATTTTAGCACATTAACAAATTCATTTTTTTAATTTTTCAACCTGTCTTCTCAGGTCATTAACCCTGATTATCAAATCCTCTCTATCGCTCTCAGCATATTTAATTCGCCGCCTTTGAAACCAAATATGTATGTTTTCGGTAATCAATAATATTATAAAAAATAGATTCCCATAAGTAAGCCAATCCTGGAAAAATGAAAAGAAACTCAGCAAACCAAACTGGCTTATCATTTTATCTACATTTAATCCCATATAGATTGTCACACCCATATATATAAGGTAAATGAGATAAAGGACTATTCTGAATTTTTTCATTTCAGGATTTATAATAAAAAAAGATGCCGATTTTCAAGATATGAAAATAATCGTTATTTATAATTTCTATATGAAAAAACTAATTTTGGAAATGTTATAGCCCTTGCATGGCGGTCAATTTCTTATAGGTACCATTTAGCTTCAATAGCTCATTGTGCGAACCGCGCTCAGCAATTTTTCCTTCATTTATAACCAATATTTCATCAGCATTTTGAATAGTACTCAGCCTGTGTGCAATTACTATTGACGTTCTGCTTTTCATTAAATTATTAATGGCCTCTTGCACCAACATTTCAGACTCCGAATCAAGGGCTGAAGTGGCCTCATCTAAAATCAATATCGCTGGATTTTTAAGCAATGCGCGGGCTATGGTCACCCGCTGCTTTTGACCACCCGAAAGTTTCGATCCGCGGTCACCGATAAGCCTTTGATATCCCTCTTTTTCCTGCATAATAAAATTGTGAGCATTGGCAATTTTAGCTGCTTCGATTACCTTATTTTCATCAATATCATCTATTCCAAAAGCAATATTATTTTGCAAGGTATCATTAAACAAAATTGATTCCTGAGTGACGATGCCCATATGATGCCTTATTGTTTTATAATCATAATTTTTTAATGAAATGCCATCAACTAAAATATCTCCCTCATCCGGATCATAAAACCGTGGCACCAGATTGGCCAAGGTAGATTTGCCGCCGCCTGATTGTCCGACCAGTGCAATAGTTTTACCTTTTTTCACTGTAAAACTTATGTTGTCTAATACCTTTTTATCGCCATACGAAAAAGAAACATTTTTAAATTCAATCTCACTTTCAAAATTTTTCAAAATTTTCGGATTGGGAATATTTACTATTGCAGGTTTGGTATCTACCATTTCAAATACCCGTTCGCCAGATGCAATACCTCTTTGAAAATGGGTGACAGCCCCGGCAATCGCTTTGGTCGGCTGAAGAATTTGTGTAAATACTGCCATAAACATGATGAACGAACTGGCGTCAAGTGTCCCTTTATTCAAAACCAAATCTCCTCCATAAATCAATATCCCCGAGATGGAAATGGCACCTAAAATTTCCGATACAGGACTCGAAAGCTCATACCTCTTTGAAAACCCATAATCCACTTTGGCATATCTTTTTACTTCTTTAGAAAAAATACGGTTTATATATCCAACAGCGTTGAAAGCCTTAATTACACGAATGCCTCCAATGGTCTCGTCCAATATATTAAGTTGCCTTCCCAACGATTCCTGACTTTGAATAGCAGTTTTCTTTAATTTTTTAGCAATCACCGAAATTATTACCCCTGCCACAGGAAGCATGATCAATGTAAATAGCGTTAGACTTGGAGAAGTGACAATCAGTAACCAGAAATACACAACCACGGTCAATGGCTCACGGAATATTACTTTCAGATTGTGGGTAATCGAATTTTCTATTTGCTGGATATCATTAGTAATTCGAGAGATAATATCACCTTTTCGTTGATCAGTGAAATATCCAACATGCAACTGACTTACACTTTTATAAATATCAACACGCATATTTTTTATAGTTTCTGCCTTGGCCTTTGCCATAACTATGGCGGAGAGATATTTGAAAATATTAGAAAGTAAAAAGGATAAAATAATGACAATACAGACATAAATTAAGGAGCCAAACTTCCCGTAGTTATTTACTGTTTCCAACATATAATAATTGAAAATACCAACAAAATAATCTTTGGAAAAAGCAAATTCGGGCTTTATCGCATATTGCGACAATGCTGCCACACTTTTATTATCAAAAATCACATCAAGCAATGGAGCCAACATAGCCAGATTCATCAAACCAAATCCCACAGCCAGCAGAGAAAAAATTAAGTAAGTAGGAATAAACCTTCTCCAGGGTCTTGCGTATGAAAGTATTCTTAAATATGTATTCATAATTGTTGCTCAACTACTCATTTTGTTAAAAAAATATCCGCAAAAAACGGATTATTAATTCATATTAAAAAATCACCTGTTTGGTTAAGGAACTAAAAATCATGGATTTTCTTACTAATATTCCATCTCATGCTTCCCGAAAGGTAGGTGGTATTGCTATTTCTTTCTTCAATCTGGCTATCGAGCTTTCGATACACCATGCGAAGATCAAAGAACAAGTTATGTTTCCACATATATGAAAATGTGAGATCTCCATAGAGTAGATCTGTAGCTACACCCTGACCAATTTTATTGCCATATTCTTGCTCACGTGAGTTATAACTTTTCATCACATCCTTTCCCCAATTGGTATCTTCAGTGTCATCTCCATAATTTGAGATATTCAATTGCGCAGTAATAAATAGTCTATTGATTGGCTGGTATCTGATGATACTTACAATTTCACGAAAATTTCCTCCAAGCGGATGACCTAATGACTGTCGATAATTGGCAAAATTGGTATAGGTGTCTCTGTGCCCATACAAGTATGGCCTTGCTATGTTGTATTCGACTTGTAAGTCCAAGTTGTCAATTCCCATTACATTGATATATTTCAACCCCATCTGGCCTCCAACTTTATTGGCCCACCATCCATCTCCGGCTTTAATTTCTTTCAGTAAAAATTCATCTAAAACCAGCTGACCATAAATTGAAATCGCATTTCCAATATTCCATTTGGCATCCATACCTACCATTACATTTTCGCTACTACCTCCCTGATGCTCTAAAGCCCTGTAGAAAATCACCGGATTGAGATAGCTGATGTCAAACCTTTCTGTAGAGTCTCCTATCACTACAGTTTCGAAAAAACCAATATTAATATTCCTGGTAATATCAATGCTCAAATGATGTGAGGCAATAAATTTCTTTGGATATTTTCCGTCAAGAGATCCGGTTTCTGAAAAAAATTGATCTGCAAATGTCTGTGCAAAAAGATTGGTATAATGGATTTTCCATATTTTGGTATTAAATTTCAGGTAAGTATATCCGGGTGCAAAATCGGATAATATCATAGATCTATATCCATTTCCATTGAATGATTGATCAAAGCCAAATTGTGCATTTACATATTTTTTCACCAGATCAAAAGATATATAACCCCTTGCGGTAAAATAGTCAACACCATTTGTTTTGAATTTTTTCCAGAATCCTTCAGAAGGAACCACGCCATTTCGTGCCGACCACTCTCTCACATAGTTTGGATAAACAGCCTGGGTTGTAGAAATAAAGGAGTAAAAACCCAGCCTTTTCGAAATAGAGCCCCTGATATCTACACCCCTGGTATTAATATAAGTAGTGATGTCACTTTCAGATTCTTTTCCTCCACTAAAATAAATGACAGGACTAACATGCAAATCGAAGTCTGTTTCATCAACATGCAGAAAATCCGATTTCTTACGATATATGGATTTTAGAAATGGTTTTCTGCTGTCGCTGTCATCATTTTCACTCCATTCCCAATTGTCATCAGCGAGATATTGCAGATTAAATTTATCTCGACTATTGAGTGAACTGTAAAATAATTCATTACTATAAAGACTATCAACAAATCCACCAACTTGCATTCTTTGAAATGGCTTTACCTGGCTGTGAAAATTAGTTGAAAATTTTCCACTCATGATCTCGTATCTATCAATAAGATGATAGTAGTCTCGATTGAGTGGAATATTTGCACTTTGAGAAAATAAATTGGTTGTGGAAAGCGATAGTGCAAATAGGAATGGTAGGTATTTTATCATAAAAAAGTATTAACTCTGTAGGAAGAACTAGTAGATGCCACAGTATTTGCGATAATAATTCAACCCTTTTCTAACTCCCAAATTAGAGGCCATTAAAAAATCTCTACAAGCCTGACCATTGTTTCCCATCAAATTCAGGCAATGACCTCTCAATAAATATGTTTCAGCAAGTGTATTTTTTAGTGCTTCTTTTTCAGTTGAACTTGTTATTTCTTCAGTAAGCAGATCTATAGATTTCGTAAAATCTTTAAATGCTTCAGAATAGTTATTCATATTATTATTGCACAGGCCTCTGTATCGATAATTGCGTTCGTCTTTGGGATTTATGGTAATTGATTTGGTGAACTCATATGCGGCTCTTTTGTATTCATAATTATTCATTTTAATCAACCCAAGCTCAGTGTATGCGGTTTCTATGTTTGGTGATAGCTCAATCATTTTGTTGAAATCAGAAATCGCTTCATCGACATCACCCATTGATTTCAGGAATTTACTTCTGAGCTCATAATAATGATAAGTATCAGGCGATAAAGCAATGGCTAAATTCATGTCACTCAATATACTTCGATAATGTTCAGAACCTTTTATTGGGTTGAGATGAAGCATTTTAATTTCTGATCTTAAAGCATAGAATTCGGGGTTGTCGGCATTAATCTGAATAGCCAATTGTAAATCATCAAGGGCAGTTTTATAGTTCCTTGTTTCCAATCCCATTTTGGCTCTGTAAAAATAAAGCTCGTCATTATTGGCAAACAAGGAGTAAGATTCTTCAAAATCTTTAGATGCGTTTATATAATCTTTAAGCGCAAGGAATGATTTTCCCCTAATCATTAAATAACTATATGTATGTGTATTTACATCTTTTTCAATCTTAAATATGCTGTTTATATCCTGAACAGAGCTGTAGTACTGCCCCATGTTATAATATACTTCTGATCTTAAAAAATATGCGCTTACATATTTGGGGTCTTGAGAAAGTGCTTTGTTCAGATAATCCAGAGATCCTTTATAATCTTCAATATCATATTTTTGTTTCGAAAAGTTAAATAATTCACGCGGATCCTGAGCTCGTAAACTTCCAAAAAAACACAATGTTAAAAATAATAAAACCGAAACGCTCCTCATCAAAAATTAATAAAAAATATTTATTAGAAATGAACTACAAATTTATCAATTAATAGTCTAATTCCATAACGAAATAGTAGCTCTTCAATTTTATATTGAACTCAAAATTGTAATATTCTCAAATTATATTTTTATAATCCAATCTACTATGTAATTTTGGCCTGCAAATAAGCTATTAATTTATTTGCCATGTCCATAGACAATAACAGATTCATTTCTGAAGCTCTCACATACGATGATGTACTTTTAGTACCGGGATATTCAGACTTCCTTCCAAGAGAAGCACAAACAAAGACAATACTCACAAAAAGAATCTCACTCAATATACCATTGGTTTCTGCCGCAATGGATACTGTCACAGAGACAGATCTTGCCATTGCCATGGCACTGGAAGGAGGACTGGGGTTTATACACAAAAACATGTCCATTGAGCGGCAGGCGATTCAAGTAAGGAAAGTAAAAAGATCGCAAAACGGTCTGATTCTCGACCCCATCACCCTCAATATTGATTCTACGGCTGGAGATGCCATAAAAATCATGAAAGAATATAAGATAGGAGGTATTCCTGTAGTTGAAAAAAAAGGAAAGCTCCTAGGTATTATTACTAATAGAGACCTGAGGTTTCAAAAAGATATGGCTGCCCCTGTCGAGTCAATCATGACAAAAGACAATTTGATAACCGCCATTGATGAAGTAACTTTAGATGAAGCAGAAGAAATTCTTAAAGTCCATAAAATTGAAAAACTTCCAATTGTCAATAAAGAAGGCAAGCTTACAGGCCTGATCACTTATAAAGATATTCTTAAAAATATAGATAGACCAAATGCCTGCAAAGATGTGTATGGCAGACTGAGAGCTGGAGCCGCAGTTGGTGTGACCCATGATATTATCGAAAGAATCACAGCCTTGGTCAAAGCAGGTGTTGATGTAATTAGTATTGATACTGCACATGGTCACTCAAAGGGAGTAATAGAAGCTTTGAAAAATGTAAAAAAGAAATTCCCAGACCTTGATGTGATAGTTGGAAACATAGCAACTTATGATGCCGCTATTGCCCTTGCCGATGCCGGTGCCGATGCAGTAAAAGTTGGGGTGGGCCCCGGAAGTATATGCACTACGCGAGTTATTGCTGGTGTTGGAGTTCCTCAACTTACTGCTGTCACAGAAGTGGCAAGAGCGATGGAAGGCAGAGGCATTCCTGTAATTGCAGATGGAGGAGTTCGCTTTTCTGGTGATGTGGTAAAAGCTATTGCCGGTGGCGCAAACAGTGTAATGATTGGTTCGCTGTTGGCGGGTACAGAAGAAGCTCCTGGAGAAATGATAATCTTTGAAGGTCGGAAATTTAAATCATATCGCGGCATGGGGTCTTTGGAGGCAATGGAAGATGGCTCAAAAGACAGGTACTTTCAAGATGCCGAAGACGATGTTAAAAAATTAGTGCCTGAGGGCATCAGTGGCAGAGTGCCATATAAAGGTCTGGTATCTGAGGTATTATACCAATTGGTCGGTGGACTACAGGCCGGAATGGGTTACTGTGGAGCAAAAACAATTGCTGCAATGAAAGATGCTAAGTTCGTAAGAATTACTACTGCTGGAGTAAAAGAAAGTCATCCTCATGATATTCATATAACAAGAGAGGCCCCAAATTATAGTCGATAAAGTTGCTTACACATTGCAATAATCTTTTTTAGACGATCTTCAATTAATTGTTCATTAATTGATGCTATATTCGTTTTCATAAATAAAGTTGAAATGGAATGTCTATTCAAAAAAATATCCTAAGACTTATTGCCTTTTTGGGTATTTTCTCTTGGCTCGTTATGCTTGCCTCGGGGTATTTTTTTCGATTTGGAGAACTCCATGCCGCCTCTTCAGGAAATTATCTGTTTTTCTCCAAGGCACTTCTGATTGTTTTCATTATATCTGTTTATTTTTTTTACAGATTAAATATTGCAAGTCAGGAAGGTTTCAACATCATAGACCTACTATGGAAAGTATTTGTGACAGGTCTTATTGCCACAGTAGTATCTCTGCTATCAAATGTATTGCTCACTGTTCTCGAAAATCATGAACATGGAAAAAATCAATACTTTCTCGATACGCTCTATCAAATTAATGTCGGACTGATCATCACATTTTTAATTGCCACTTTCACTGTTTGGAAGCGCCTCATTCTATATCAAAAAAGTAAATGGCTAATAAGAAACTGGAATATTTTTGAATATGGTTTGCTATGCAGCTCACTCATGTTTTTTTCTTCAGTAGATATTTTTAGTGGTATAGGATTGGTAATCTGGAGCGTTCTGGCTCTTCTTGGAATAGTATTAAGTGTCAATCTTAAATGGGTTGCCTATTTGAATTTCAAACAAAAATGGAAAAGTATATTGCTCATAATATTAATAGGTTTATACATAGGATACTTCTATTTCATTTTAAAAAACTACGAACAAGACTATGGGGTTTCGCTGGTCTTTAGTGCCCTTAATGTAATCACAATTAATGCCCTATTCATATTCACCATTATATATTGTATTTTTTCCGTTCTTGTGATTCTATTTAATTTGCCGACATCTTCTGTGTTTGAGCAAAAACTTGTTGAAGTAATCAATTTTCAAAAATTGAGTCAATCCCGAAACACTGGACAAAATGAGAACCAGATATTTGAAGTCTTGTTAGAAAGCTCTGTGAGTGTTTCATTGGCAAATGCTGCCTGGCTTGATATTGTTAATCAAAATAATAGTCAAACACATACAATTTATTCTAAGATAAATGAAGCAGAGAAAAACGATATACTCAAAAGTATTAATAAGAATAAAATTAAATATATTCAACACCCTGTAAGAAGTAAAAACGCAAATAATGACATGTATTCCAGTAGTCTCAAGCATGAAACTTTCAGGTCTATTTTTGTGATTCCGCTTTATATCCAGGACAATAAAATTGCCTCGTTGGCCTTGATCAAGGACGTGAGAGACGGGTTTAGTAAGGAGATTGTTGAGATTATAAAGACATTTGTAAATCAGGCGAGCCTCTCAATCGAGAACTATCGGCTGATGGAAGAGGCAATAGTTAATGAAAGATATAAACAAGAACTAAAAATCGCTAAGCGTGTTCAGGATAGTCTTATTCCAAAAATTTTATTTGCAAATGATGATATTGATATAAGTGCTTTTTCTATGCCGGCGGCAGAAGTTGGTGGTGACTATTTCGACACTTATAAAATGGATGACAACAGACTGGCCATCATTGTCGGTGACGTCTCAGGCAAAGGCACATCTGCGGCTTTTCATATGTCTCAAATGAAAGGTGTTTTTCAAAGCCTTGTTCAACTTAATTTATCAGCCGGCGATTTTATAATAAAAGCCAACAATGCGTTAAGCGGTTCACTTGATAGAACATCCTTTATCACAACAACTTATTTTATTATTGACAGCAAGCAGCAAACCTTTGAGTTTTCGCGGGCTGGTCATTGCCCAACGCTATACTATTCTGCAATAGATAATGAAGTTAGATATTTGGAAGATAACGGATTGGGACTGGGGATTTTGCGCAATGAGCAATTTAATAACTTCATTGATGTCAATAGTATCAAATACAGTTCTGGAGATATCTTGTTTTTATATACTGATGGGATCACAGAAGCCAAAAATCCAAGTAATGAGGAATTTGGTTACGAAAGACTAAAACATTTTTTAGAAACAAATACGATGCACGATACAGCGCGGATAAAAGATGAAATATTAAAAACATTATATAATTTTTGTGAATCTTCAAATTTGGAAGATGATATTACAACTCTAATTATAAAAGTTAAATGAAACAGACTTCAATGCAGATAAAGTCAAACATTTTCACCATACGAGCGTGCATTATCAACACCTCTATTGGCATGTCGAAAAGTGTGTATTTTGCCTGCCAGCTGTTTTGTTTTTATAAATATCAAACACTTGAAAAGAAAAACATATAAATTCTAAACACGTAATTACATTATGGTTGAGATTAAAAATTCTCTCGAAAGCGACATCTATACAATCTATGTTATAGGGGAAATTGATGCAAGTTCTTCTATTTATTTAGATGAATCTATAAGTGAGGCAACAAGCAAGCACAAAAAAATAATGGTCAATTGTGAGCAATTGGAATACATTTCTTCAGCCGGCTTGGGTGTTATCATGTCTTACATCAATGATTTGGAACAAAATAATATTCAAATGGTGATATATGGATTAAGTGAAAAAGTAAAACACGTATTTCAAATATTGGGCTTGGATCAACTATTAAAGATCACTGACAGCGAAGTAGAAGCAAAGGGAATTATTAATGGAGTATAAATTTAAAGTTCAGTGTAGTAAAAATAAACTTGGAGATATTCGCGAATTCCTTCATGATATATTATCAGAAAATGCGATTCCTGAAGTAACTGTTGGTTCCCTAATATTGGCAGTTGACGAGGTATGCGCCAACCTAATTATTCATTCTCACAATTGTAACCCAGATGAACAAATCGAGCTAAAAGTCAGAATAAATGGAGATCTCGATATAGTATTTGATATAATCGATCATGGCGAAGGATTTGATATTGCTGATTATAAGGAACCTTCCATTTCAGATATAGTGAAACAAAAAAGAAAAGGAGGAATGGGTCTCATGTTGGTGAGAAGAATCATGGATGACATTGTTCTTATCAAGAAAAAAAATAAAAATATATATCGACTCCATAAAAAAATCTAAGCTCTTTTAATCTCAATTTTTTAACTGTAATCCTATTCATACACATTTTTTAGTTAAAATTGCACTTCAATTTTATAATATAGGATTTCTACTATGAGAAAATTATTGCTATTTCTACTTTTAATCATTGCTATTTCATCTTGCGCAATTCTCCAAAAACCACCTCTGGAAGAATCAACACTAATTACAATAAATGGAGATACGACCCTTGCAGATGAATTTTTATATGTATATGAAAAAAACAATTTTAACAACGACAGCATATATGCTGAAAAAGATGTTGACGAATATTTTGACTTATTTATCAATTTCAAACTTAAAGTTTTAGCAGCAAAATCAGCTGGGATGGATACCACCATTTCCTTCTTATCTGAATTTGAGGGCTATAAAGACCAATTGATAAAACCATACTTATCGGAGGCCAAAGAGCAAGAGAGATTGGTGCTGGAGGCATATGACAGAATGAAGTATGAGGTTGACGCTTCACATATATTGGTGACTGTAGGCCCCGACTCATCACCTGCGGATACAACTACAGCTTACGAAAAAATAAATTCCATTTATAAAGAGGCACTATCCGGAATAAATTTTGGCGAATTAGCGAAAAAGTATTCAGAGGACCCATCCGCTAAAACTAATCAAGGAAGGCTTGGATATTTTTCGGTTTTTCAGATGGTGTTTGCCTTTGAAAATACAGCATATAATACTCCAATAGATTCAATCTCAGAAATATTTCGTTCCCGCTTTGGTTACCACATATTGAAAGTTCATGACAAAAGGCCTGCCTCTGGTAAAGTAAAAGTTTCTCATATTATGCTTAGGCCCTCAAAAAACCAGAGCGATTCTGTTTCAGTAAGAAATAAGATATTCGAGATTCATGAACAAATTGAAGGAGGCGCAGATTGGAACGAATTGTGCCAAAGATATTCCGAAGACCAAAGAACAAAAAATAACGGTGGTGCTTTGCCATTCATTGGATTAAAACAAATAAATGATGAGGATTTTGAAAATGCAGCATTTGGTCTCAAAACTCCAGGAGAAATCAGTGATCCTATAAAAAGCAATTTTGGATGGCACATTATAAGACTTGATGAAAAAAAGACGCTGGAACCCTTTGATGATATTAAATCAGACTTGCAGCAAAAGGTTGCTAATGATGATCGGTCTGAGCTAAGTCGGCAAGCAGTAATCGCTAAATTGAAACACCAAAATAATTTTCAGGAAAATCCATTGGTAATTAATCAACTTGTTCAATTGGCAGATTCTTCACTGCTGGCAGGAAATTGGGACAGCACATTGTCTGATTCTCTTCTTCGCGACACCATATTTTCCATTGGTGAAAATTATTATCTCGCAAAAGATTTGATGAACTATATTGAAAAGAGGCAAAAGAGAAGATCTGGAATTTCGCCAGGCAATTATTTAACTGAATTGCTCAATCAATATATTGAAAAAAGCCTGCTGGATTATGAAGAAGTTCAGCTTTTAAAAAACAATCGTGAATTCAGAATGCTATTGAATGAATATTACGAGGGGATTTTACTCTTCGAAATTATGAATGAAAAGGTTTGGGAAAAAGCCATTAAAGATACAACAGGCCTTGAGTTGTATTTTCAGCAACATCGAGACGATTATTTCTGGAAAGAAAGAGCAGATGCCGCTATCATTTCGACAAAAGAGATGAGTATAATTAATGAAATAAAAGAATCCATTAGTTCCGATGCCATAAGTTTATATCAAGTAGAATTTGATAGCGAAATGGAAGAAGGTGTGCTCAATAATTTGTCTTTGGATACATTAGTGAATCTGTTTGAGAAATATGAAGATTCTTCCATCGAGATTCGACTTTCCAACGAAGGAAAATTATCCAAGTTATACCAGGGTATCATGCAATATTTTGATGATCTGAAATTGCCTGAAAACTCCATAAAAGTGACCCTAGATGAAAACCATGGAAATAAAATTCTTTTAGAACTAAATAGTGAGTCAAAAAAATCGTTAGAATTCCTGTACAATAAGGAATCTGCCTTAACTTTGCAGGTCATCGAAGAGCTATTTGAAAAAGGTGATAATCAAATATTAGATTCTGTTAGTTGGGAAAAAGGAATTGTTGAAATATCAGATGATAACAATTTTTATTTGGTAGTAATTGATAGCATCCTTGAAAAACAGGCTAAAGATTTAAATGAAATAAAGGGTTCAGTAATATCAGATTATCAAAATTATCTTGAGAAAAACTGGCTCGATAGTTTAAAAAATGAATATACAGTTGTAGTAAATAAAACCACACTTGATAAAATTAAAAAATCTTATAATAAAAAGCATCATTCTCCTGATTAGCGTTTGCTATTTCACTTCATGTGATTTTTTACAATTTAAAAAGGACATAAATGGTGAAAAACAGACTGGTTCGCTTCCACTGGCAAGCGTTGGTGATATTTACCTCTACGCCGAAAACGTTGTAGGAATTGTACCTTCGGGGATTTCAAAAATTGACAGTCTCGATTTAATGGAGAGACATATCAAAAGCTGGGTAAAAAAGCAGTTGTTGATATCGGAAGCTCAAAAGCAATTGTCTTTTGATGAAGTAGAACTTGATCGCCGGGTGCTGGATTATCGGTATGCCCTCATGATGCATGAATTTGAAAAATATAGTATAGCCCGAAATATTGACATCAATATTTCGGAAGAAGAGATTGAAAGCTACTATAAAGAAAACATTGACAACTTTAAACTTAAGCGAAATATTATCAAAGGATATTTTATACAGCTTAGCAAAGACGCACCTAAAATTGGAAGATTCAGATATATTCTAAAATCCAATAGAGAAAAGGATGTTGAAGAATTGA
Source organism: uncultured Roseivirgaceae bacterium (assembly GCA_964507705.1). Lineage (GTDB taxonomy): Bacteria > Bacteroidota > Bacteroidia > Cytophagales > Cyclobacteriaceae > JAAUQL01. The sequence continues at coordinate 15,395 of CAZDRA010000007.1, forward strand.
AATCTTATGCTTTTAGTTATGGAACAAAAGTTCATCTTGATGATTCAATTTGGGTGAATTTTGATGATATAATTAGTTCCACACCTTTTATGGAAATTCGGAATAAATCTGATTTTTTGAGGAGGAATAAATATCATGAGGTTTCTGATGAAAAATTCAGATATTTTATAAAAATTTATCAATATAAAATTCAAAACGATACATCGCCATTAGAATTTGTTAGGGATGATATTCAAAAAATTATAATTAATAAAAGGAAGGTAAGGCTTGCAAAGAAGCTGGAGGAAGATATTTATAAAAATGCCATAGAAAATGAAGATTTTAAAATATATAAATAATAAGGCAGTAATTTCATTATTAGCTTTTAACCTACTTTTTGTAGGATACAACATAGCTCAATCATCGGAGATGACCGTGATTGATAAAATAATTGTTAAGGTCGATAATTATATTGTTTTGAAATCTGAGCTCGAAAGATCTTTTGTGCAAGTGCAATCTAGTGGAGATTATAATACTACAAAATGCCAGATATTGGAAGGCCTCGTGCTCAATAAACTAATGGTTGCGAAAGCCGAAATTGATTCTGTGTTAGTAGAAGATGATATGATCGACCGACAGCTTGACATGAGAATGCAAGGTGTTGTAGCTCAGGCCGGAGGTGATCCTGACAAATTAGAAGAGGCATTTGGTAAATCCATGGAAGAGATAAGAGAAGACCTTAGAGATCAGGTAGAAGAACAATTGGTAGTGCAACGCATGCAAGAAACAATAACCGAAGAAATCAAGGTAACTCCGGCACAAGTAGAGAGGTTTTATGATAATATTCCACAAGATAGCTTGCCATACTTTTCTACTGAAGTAGAGATTGCTCAAATCGTAAAAACCCCAACGATAAGTGCAAAAGAAAAAGAAAGAATAGAAAACTTACTTATGAAAGTTAGGGGCGAAGCACTTGATGGAACTGATTTTCAGGTATTGGCGGGACGACACTCCGATGGGCCATCGGGGCCGAGAGGCGGAAACCTTGGTGACGTAGAAAGAGGCCAGATGGTACCAAAATTTGAAGCTGCTGCCTTAAAGCTGAAAAATGGAGAAATCTCGCTACCTGTAGAAACGGAGTTTGGTTTTCATATAATTCAAATGGTAGATCGCCGAGGCAATATTTATAATGCAAGACATATATTAATTATGCCCAAGTTTACGCAAGAAGATTTCACAAAAGCAGGAGAATTTCTTGATAGCTTAAAAATTCTTATACTGGAAGATTCGCTACCCTTTGATAAACTGGCCAAAGAATATTCCGACGATAAAGAGACTTCCTCAAATGGTGGATTTATTAGAGACAGAGGTGGTGCCAATAGAGTTTCAGTTAGTGAATTGGACCCTGGTCTATTTTTTATTATGGACACTATGCAAGTTGGAAGCATTTCAAATCCAATGAAATTTGATTTACCCGATGGAAAGGAATCAATGCGGATTATTTACTATAAATCAAAGATAAAACCACACCAGGCTAACCTTGACGCTGATTACCAAAAAATTTACATGGCGGCATTAAATGCAAAAAAACAAAAACAAATGAGCGATTGGTTTAAGGATGCAAAGCATGATGTATTTGTTGAAATTGATCCTGAGTATAACGATTGTAATATTTTACAGTGACAAATGAAAGAATATAAAGATGAGGTTGAAGCTGCTGAAGCACTAATAGTAGCATATAATGAATTAAAGAGTGAGATTTCTAAAGTTATCATCGGTCAAGATGAAGTAGTTAAACTTGTGCTTACGTCTATATTTTGTCAAGGACATAGTCTGCTGGTTGGAGTTCCTGGCTTAGCAAAAACTTTATTGATCAAGACAATATCAAGTGCACTTAATTTATCTTTTAATAGAATTCAATTCACGCCGGATCTCATGCCTTCCGATATTATTGGAGCAGAAACATTGGATAATGAGCGTAATTTTAAATTTATAAAAGGGCCGGTATTTGCCAATATAATATTGGCTGATGAGATTAATCGAACACCTCCAAAAACCCAGTCGGCTCTTCTCGAAGCTATGCAAGAATATGCAGTGACAATTACAGGAGAGCAGCATAATCTGGATATGCCATTTTTTGTTCTGGCAACACAAAACCCAATTGAGCAGGAAGGAACTTATCCACTACCGGAAGCTCAGTTAGATAGGTTCATGTTTAATATCCTATTGGATTATCCAACGTTTGAGCAAGAAGTGGAAATTGTGAAAAGTACAACAGGGACAAGCTCAGAGAGCATTAAAAGAGTAATATCGAAGCAAGAAATTATTGCATTTCAACAACTAGTAAAGAAGGTGCCTATCGCAGATAATGTTGTTGAATACGCTGTAAAATTAGTTCAAAAGACCAGGCCGGGAACTAAGGCAGCTGCCGAAATATCTAACAACTATTTGGAGTGGGGCGCTGGCCCAAGGGGATCTCAATATTTGATAACCGGAGCAAAATTTAACGCATTGATAAGCGGAAAATACTCACCCGATATCGAAGATGTACAGGCTATTGCCAAACCCATTTTAAGGCATAGAATACTTCGGAATTTCAAAGCTGAGGCAGAAAGCATTACTGTTGATTATATCATTGAGCAACTGTTATAAATGGCAACTGTTGATAAGGCGAACCAAGCTTATCGATGATCCAAGAATTATCTCTCGAATTATTCGAATTAATTGTTGATTTTCAGATAAATCCCATCAACATAGGTTCGGTATTGAAGCAAGTCCAGGGAAGCCGGACCACCTGTTGGATTTCCATTAAAATTAAATGACGAATTACAGCATTTATGGATCATAAAAATACCGGACTCATCAACAATAACTGCATCGCAATTTGCTCTGGGATCAAATGAACATGCTCGCTCAAAGGCCTTATATACTCCATTTCCTTCATGGTAAATAATTATGCCTTTATACCCAGCACCTTCAATTGGATCTATGTATAAATAACCTCCGATATTTCTCAATTCTTGATATTGAATTAGATTTAGGTTTACCTCCAGATTGACATATGCATAGGGGATAATTTCATCAGGAATCTCCTCATTGCAGGAAGATATCGAAGTTAATAAAAAGGATAAAATGATAATTAATCTATACATCAGTTTAAGAAAGCGTTTGATGGATTTAAAACGTATATATCATAAGACCTATTGCTAATTTACGAATTTGAATTGACTCAAAAACCTAATATCATTTTCCGTAAATAGTCTGATATCATTTATTTGATATTTGAGCATTGTTATCCTTTCAATACCCATTCCAAAAGCAAACCCTGTAAATTCATCGGGATCGATTTTGCAATTCTTTAAAACATTTGGATCGACCATTCCGCAACCTCCAATTTCTACCCAACCAGAATGCTTACATATTTTGCATCCTTTCTGATCGCAAATAAAGCATGATATATCCAGTTCGGCACTTGGTTCTGTGAATGGAAAATATGATGGCCGTAGCCTAATTTTAGTGTCCTTTCCAAAAAATTCTCTGGCGAAATAATGCATGGTTTGCTTGAGATCCGCAAAGCTTACGTTTTTATTTACGTAGAGCCCTTCAATTTGATGAAATATGCAATGAGCTCGTACTGAAATGGCTTCATTTCTAAAAACCCGTCCTGGGGAAAGTGTTCTTATCGGTGGTTTTTGATTTTCCATTACCCTCACTTGCACTGAAGAGGTATGAGTTCTCAGGGCAATATCTGGATTTTTTTCAATAAAAAAAGTATCCTGCATCTCACGAGCCGGATGGTTTTCAGGAAAATTTAAGGCTGTAAAATTATGCCAATCGTCTTCTATTTCCGGCCCACTGGAAACATTGAACCCTATTCGTTCAAATATCTCAAGAATACGTTTTTTTGTAATAGTCAATGGGTGTAAACTTCCCAAAGTTCCTGGTATCGGAGGGAGAGTTAAGTCAATTGGTGCTTCTGAGGTTTGATTACTTGTGTTATCCAGAGAAACAATCAATTCATTAAATTTATCCAGAGCCAGGTTTTTTAGCTCATTGAGGAGCTTCCCCATTTCCTTTTTATCTTCTTTGCCCACACTCTTCATGTCGGCAAATAATTCTCCAATTACGCTTTTCCTACTAATAAATTTAAGTCTGAATGACTCAAGCTCTTCCTTGCCATTAACTATAATTGATGCTATTTCCTTCTTTAAGGATTCTACCTTTTCTTTCATGAGTCTAATTTTAGCAGAAACAATGCCTTTTATAGATACTTATAAGTCTTTCATTAGACTCTAAATAATCTCAGGCAAGGCCGTTTCTTCATCTTAGCATTAAATTATCATGCCAGCACCAACAGTTTCGTTGGTATTTTCATCAATGATGATAATACTACCTGTACCGCGATTTTTTCTATAACTATCATAAAAAATTGGCTGGGTAGTTCTAATTAATATCCTACCTATTTCATTTAAACTAATACTGAGATCATCCTCAATTTTATGAAGTGTATTGATGTCAACTTTATATCTTATTTCTTTAATTATACATCTTGCATCTTTAGTTGTTTGCCTGATGCCATATTTTCCTCCCGGTACTATCTTTTTATCACTTAACCAACATATCATCAACTCGATATCCTGACCAACGCTGGGCTGATTGTTGACTTTCACAATCATATCTCCTCTACTTATATCAATTTCATCTTCAAGCTGCATCACCACATTCATTGGTGGATAAGCTTCTTCGATTTGCCCAGACATGGTTTCGATGGATTTTAATTTTGTTGTAAATCCAGAAGGAAGGGCAAGTACTTCGTCGCCGGGTTTGAAAATGCCGCCTTCAATTCTTCCTGCGTATCCTCTAAAATCATGAAATTTATCAGACTGTGGCCTGATCACACGTTGAACAGGAAATCGGGAATCGACAAAATTATAATCACTGGAAATATGAACATTCTCTAAAGTATATAGTAACGTTGCGCCCTGATACCATGGCATATTATCCATTTTATCTACCACATTATCACCTTTCAATGCACTGATGGGCATATATCGAATATCTTGAACTTCAAGTTTAGAACTGAAATCATCAAAATTTTGCTTTATCTTCGAAAATACATCCTCGCTATAGTCAACCAAATCCATTTTATTGACACAAACAACCAAGTGCTTGATCTGCAACAAAGAAGCAATAAATGCATGCCGGCAAGTCTGCTCTACAACACCATGTCTTGCATCTATAAGAATAATTGCAAGGTTGGCAGTAGAGGCACCGGTCACCATATTCCTGGTATATTGGATATGACCTGGAGTATCTGCAATGATAAATTTGCGCTTTGGAGTTGCAAAATACCTATAGGCAACATCAATAGTAATTCCTTGTTCACGCTCAGCTCTAAGGCCATCAGTTAGTAACGCAAGGTTGACTTGATGATCGCCCATTTTTTTACTGGCCTGCTCAACCGCCTCAAGTTGGTCTTCAAATATTGATTTGGTATCATGAAGCAATCTTCCAATTAAGGTACTTTTACCATCGTCTACAGAACCTGCAGTAGTAAATCTTAGCAGGTCCATGTTTAAATATTCTTCAGTAGAAAATTCCTTTTCTATATTATTCATAGCTTAATATCAATATGTGGTTAAAAATAACCTTCTTTTTTTCTGTCTTCCATTGCAGCTTCCGATCTTTTGTCATCAGTCCTTGTTCCTCTTTCAGTTTCTCTTGCTGCTGCAACTTCAAGTATAATTTCTTCAATTTTTGAAGCATTAGAAACAACTGCCCCAGTACAGGTCATATCTCCAATAGTTCTAAATCTGATATGCCGCTTTTCAATTTTTTCTCCCTCAAGTGGAGTAATAAAACTACTATTGGCCAGATATACGCCGTCTCTATTAATTACTTCGCGCATATGCGTATAGTATATGCCGGGTATTGGAATATTTTCGGCAGCAATGTATTGCCATACATCCATCTCCGTCCAGTTACTCAAAGGAAATACCCTGAAATGCTCTCCAATATGCTTTTTTCCATTGAATAAATTCCATAATTCAGGACGCTGATTTTTGGGATCCCACTGGCCAAACTCATCTCGGTGAGAGAAAAATCGCTCTTTTGCTCGCGCTTTTTCTTCATCTCTTCTTCCTCCACCAAATGCGGCATCAAATTTGAACTTTTCCAAAGAATCCAACAAAGTGCCTATCTGAAGCAGATTTCTGCTTGGGTTTAACCCCTTTTCCTCAACTGCTTTTCCTTGATCTATTGACTCCTGAACCGATCCGATAATTAATTCAACACCCAATTCTTCAACTAATTTATCTCTAAACTCTATGGTTTCAGGAAAATTGTGCCCAGTATCGATGTGTAGTAATGGAAAAGGTATTTTTGCCGGCCAAAAGGCTTTTTGAGCAAGTCGCACCATGACAATGGAATCCTTACCACCGGAAAAAAGTAAAACCGGCTTTTCAAATTGCGAAGCGACCTCACGCATAATGAAAATAGCCTCATTCTCCAGTTGACTCAAATGTGAAAGATGATATTTATGCATTATAATTTTTTAATATTTTACTCTATCTAATATATTTTCTACTAATTGATTATGACAATATTCAATTGAATTGATATCTGTCCTTATTTCAATATCAGGATTTACCGGTGCTTCAAAAGGTGAATCAATCCCAGTAAAATTTAATAATTTACCGGCTCTGGCTAATTTATAAAGACCCTTCACATCACGTGCCTCGCAGACTTCAATGGGACAGTTTACATAAACCTCAACGTATTTTTCATCACCAATTATTGATTTTGCCATATTTCTGATTTCCTCAGTCGGACTAATCAATGAGCAGATAGTAATAATCCCACAATCGGAAAACAATTTTGAAACCTCTGCGGCTCGTCTGATATTTTCTGCTCTATCTTTCTTTGTAAAACTCAAATCCTTATTTAACCCAGACCTTAGGTTGTCGCCATCTAATATTTGTGTTAAAAAACCATTTTGATGCAGCGTATTTTCTAACCCTCTTGCAAGCGTACTTTTCCCAGAACCAGAAAGACCAACTACCCAAACAACTAATGATTTTTGCTTCAGCAATTTATCTTTATCTCTTGACGTAAGTATAGAATCAAATATGGGAAATATGTTATCCACAAAAAATGAATTTTTTTGCAAAAATACTATTAATAGGCGAATAAAGTAATTAATGTAGCTATTTTTGGAGCTTCAAATTGTTACAATAAAATCTCAAAAATGAATATTAGCTTGTTAAAAGATATCTCGATTGCAGCAGGAAATGAAATACTAAAAATTTATAATGATGAATCTTTATCAAAAGAAACAGAACAAAAGTCTGACAACTCACCTTTGACTCTTGCTGATAAAGCCAGTAATAAATTGATAGTAGCCGCATTGAAAGAAAATTTCCCAGATATCCCAATATTATCTGAGGAGGAAAAAAATGCAGAATTTACAAGTAGAAAAAATTGGAAAAAATTTTGGTTGGTTGATCCTCTTGATGGCACCAAAGAGTTTATAAAAAGAAATGACGAGTTTACCGTTAATATCGCATTGATTGAAAATGGCTATCCTACATTTGGAATTATCTATGCGCCAGTCTTAGATACACTATACATTGGTGATGTTTCAAAAAGTAAAGCAATAAAAATTGATTCTGGCCGCAAAGAATTACCCATAATTATTAATAAAAAATCAAACTCCAGAACTGCGGTCGGTAGTCGATCCCATTCGTCAGAAAAAGAATTAGAATTGCTAAAAAAATATGATGTCATTGAAACCATATCTGTAGGAAGCTCACTAAAATTTTGCATGGTAGCAGAAGGTAAAGCGGATATCTACTTTCGCCATGGTCCAACAATGGAATGGGACACGGGTGCCGGACAGGCAATTGTTGAGGCAGCAGGTGGCGAGGTAATAAATTTCAGTTCTAAGAAAAGATTTAGTTACAACAAAGAAAACTTACTTAATGAAAGTTTTTTAGTTTTAGGTTTTTAGCATCATAAACAATTCTCATGAATGCTCTTTTGAAGAATAGAATCAGTGGAATTTGCTCAAATATAAATCGTAAATATTGATACTTATTTCTTTTTCAAAGAAATAAGTCCGTTGAAATGAAACCCAAAAAGGACACCAAAATTTTGGTACATCTCTCCAAAATCATAGGCAATTGATGAGGTAAACTTAGCTCCCTTGTTTTTAAACGGTGTGTAATTAATTTCTAAAAAAGTATAAGCTTGTTTTAGTCCGTCTTTAAAATAATATGCATCATAATATTCTGGATCTTCTTTAGAAGCCCAGTTGTATCTCCCCTTATTTGCCCCAGCATACGAACCGTAGTTTTCTGTATAAGTCAATTTTGTTCTATAAGTAAAATTTCTATTGAGATAACCTTCAAAGGCAATGTGGTGAGCTACAATTCTATTGTTTACAAAAACACGGTCGTAGGTCCCATCAAAATCTACGTCCATGGCAACCACCCTGTTTTTTGTAGTGAAAAGTGAATTGCCAATCGCCCTTCCCTTGTACGCCAGTCCTCCGGTGTATAAGTAATTATTATAATGATCGTCTCTACCTGTGTATTTATTGCCATAGTTCAAGTTTTTTTCCATGTAGCTTACCAACATATTTTTAGTGAAACCAACTGTGACTGTATCAAAATTTTCAAGCATAAATTGATCAACGTCTTCAATATTAGTAGGAATTAAACCTCCTCCATTTATTATAGGGTCAGGAATTCCCGCTCCACTTTGATGGGTGGTATTGATATATTCATAATTTATAGAGTAAAAAAAACTTTTCTTTGAGTTGCTAACCAATATACCAATTACCTTGTCTTCGCTATTTAGTCTCATCCCCGATCCATCGCTAAAAGGTTTTTGAAAATAGGTCTGAAAATTTATTTGCTTAATCTTCCAACTTAGTCCTACGTCATAGAGTCCAAAATGAGCTCCGGCAACATTTGTTTCTTCACCACCACCAACTTTGCTCGATCCACGAGCAAAGAAAGTTGATAGGAGGTCTGATTCAATTTTTACACCATTGGATGTTGTTCCCCCAAACATAGCGTTGTGATTTATACCGGCATGAACATTGACTGGAAGTGATTTACTCTTCAGGTAAAAAAATTTTTCGTGAAACCATGGATTTTCAACATCCCCCAGACTCCCCCTATCATCATTTAAAACACCAAAATTTAAAGCTCCCTTAAATTCAACAAATTTTTCAATAAATGGAACCGGAGTATAATTGAAAAAACCCATGCCAATTCTCGGAAGTGGAATTGAATTGTTGCTCAAAAACAAAGAACCTGAGCTAAGATCATCACTGTATTGTCCTATTGTGTATGCCTCTTTGCCAATTTTTAATTGCAGTGCACCATAATAAAGGTTAATATATAATTGCTGAAAGTAGCTATTTGACAATTCCGATTTCAAGTTAAATTCTATCTCAGTCTCAGCTTTAAACTTCTTTCCAATATATTTTACATAACTCAAGCCGAACAAGCCAACAAACTCAGATTGCTTGAATTCATCAAATATTCCATAACGATTAGATACCTGCCAGTGAGGTTGAAAAGAACTGTTTGCTGTGAGAAAATAGAGGCTGGTATGGTAAGTGATTGAATCATTCTGAGCAAATACAGCATCATGACTTAAATTAACAATCAAAATGAATATAATAAATGCTCGCCCAATCATTCCTTCCCCCTTTACAATGAATTGCAAAAATATTGATTTTATTTCAATTGAATTGGATAAGTAAGTAAACTAGGGGTTTGGGTAATATTTTGCTCTAGCTAGTAAGCATTTTTATCTCCTCTAAACATCATCATTAGAGTCGATACAATTATTTTTAAATCAAAGATTAATGACCAGTTTTCAACATAAAATCGGTCTAGTTTAATCCGGTTTTTAAGCTTATAAAATGTATTGGTCTCTCCTCTAAAACCTTTGGCTTGCGCAAGGCCTGTTATTCCTGGCTTCACATTATGTCTAAGCATAAATTTATCTACTTGCTTAGAAAATTCTACGGTGTGCTTTAGCATATGGGGTCTTGGACCAACTACAGACATCTCTCCTTTTAACACATTCAGAAATTGCGGAATTTCATCAATATTAGACTTTCTTAAAAATGCACCAAATTTAGTAATTCTCATGTCAGATTTAGTAGCCTGAATATTATCAGAGTCATCATTGACACTCATAGTCCTAAACTTATAGCAAACAAAAGCTTTGTTATTGATCCCAGACCTTTTCTGTTTAAAAAATACAGGGCCTTTAGAGTCCCTTTTGATCAATATTGCAATTAATGGAACAAGCCAAGACATCACAAGCGTCATAAACAATATGGAAAAAACAACATCAAAAGTTCGCTTTAGTAAACGATTTAGATGATCTTCCAATGGTTGAGCAGGGAAATTGAGGACAGGGATAACATCATACAACTGAACTTCAATATTTTTATATGGAAATCCCCGATAATCAGGAATAGCATGAATTTTCATGAAATTGTCTTCAGCGAACTTGGTGATATGCTCTACTTCATGAAAATCCATGTATGGAAGAATACAATAAATCTCATCAATTTCAAGTGCCTTAGCTATTTCAGGGAGATCTGACACCCTACCACGTACAACAGAATTGATAGATACATTATCGAAATACCCCATAAAACGATAGCCTAATTCAGGGTTATAAGTAAAATACCTTCTTAAATCCGTAGCAATCTTTCCATAACCAACAATGATAACTTTACGATAATTATAACCGACGCTTCTGTAGTACTTTTGAAAAAGTACGAAAACAATATTAAATACAACAAGCCCTAATGACGTTGAACAATATGCATAAAATACAAAGAGCTTTATAAAGCTACCTTCTTTGACTCCCAGGAAGGCAAAAATCAAAACAAGATAAAGCCCAAGTGCATTGAGCAACTTTCTGATTACCCATTCAATGGACGCAATTCTTGAAGTATCATAAATTTTTATGACATAAGCTGATACAATCCATGCAATATTGAAGAAAAGCTGTAGCTCAAAATATACTGAACTAAAAAGTGAGTTTACTTCTATAATTGAAAAAATGTAAACCAAATAGTAAGCGACATTTAAAAAAATAATATCGCCTACCAGATTTATTTCCTTTAAATATTTTGAATAACGATGGGTCATTTGACTTATTGATGCACAAAAGTAATTATATTTTATATAAATAACCCTCCAATCCTTAGGATCATATAATAATAGCCTGAAATTATAAAAATATCACTTTGCTGAGGAATGATATTTACAGAATTAGATGCTTTATTTTTACTTCATAAAATGGTAAATAATCAATGATAGAAAATGTCAATTTATTAGGTGGATAAATTCTATTTCCCTAAATCCAAAATTCTTTTATCGAATACAAATGGATCTACTTTTTCTATAATTTTTGTTTGAGCATGTCTTGGGTGATAGGGATTGAGTAGAATGTTAAATTCTCCGGGAACTACTGCAGAAGGCACTTTCAGCACATAATCGATACCATCCAAGGTAAAATCTCTACCTATATTCTGTGTTGCATATTGAGGAGCCAACTGCAAGTTCCAATTTTCCGGCAGTTCCTCAGATTTATATTCGAGGATAGGCGATGGATTTCCAACTTCAATTTTTGCAAGGCAAATATCCGTAGTGGAAAGCAGATGATAATTATGAACTAAATATTCTAAACTGGCCAAGGCTATGCTGCTGGAAAAATAAACCATATTCACCCCTTTAGGATTCCACCGACCGCCGTACAATCCTGCCCCAATGCCAGACAAGTCATTGATATATGATTTCTTACTAATCCGGTAAACAAACATCAGGCAAGAACACCATATTCCAATCTGCCAATTTCATCAAGGAGAAGTCTTATACCAAAACTATTTTTTAATAATGCTTTTGGTGCTGTACCTCCAAGAGCAATATTTTCTGTGCGCATCCATTGATGGAATGATTCTCCAAAAGCATCAAGCCCTTTTCGATAAACTTCTTCAAGCTCCAATATTTTTTCTGTGACAGCCGGATTAAATGAACTTTTTCTTTTGTAGGTATCAATGGATATTGGAATAATAGCAATTAACTCTGAAACCGTAAGCTGCGTAAGTGTGAGCACCTGCTTTATATAATTTTTTGATATACTTTGAACAGAAAGTTGGTAAAATGACCCTGTACCATAACAAACCACAGGTTCCTGAAGTATTGAATCTTTATCAATTGGAATGGGCTTATAATTTTTCATTGGATTCGTGTATTTATACAATTAAATATACGTAAATATACACCTTTTTATTTTTCTTAAAAATCTATTCCTATTATTTCATTTCAATTGAATAAATTTTTACACAAAAAAAGGAAAGACTACATATTTGCCATTGGAAAAAATAAGCGATATTCATCAAAAACAGAATTTAACCATTCTTCACATCTGGAGTTATTTGATATTGTACAGTCTTTTCTCAAAAAAAATTAATTTCGCTCAATATTGTTTCAAATTTTTATTGAAGACAGATTTTAATTAAAACTACCACTGCCAGCCAAGGCCGGTGTGAAACACATAATCAAGTTCAGAGGCATTTGTTACTGGTTGGTTATCATAGTTTACAGTCGTACCAATTTTGATGTAAAAGTCATCATCAAACGGGAATTCATATTTCAGATCAAAATTGAAATCTGTACGCACCCTTCCCGATTCAGTAAGACTAGGATAGACCATTAATTTTGTTAAGAGGTTCAAATCCCCAATATTAAACAGATTTAATTCTGTCCCTATAAAACCTTCCCAACTATTCCTATCATTAGTTTCATCAGCGAATTGTTCATTGTTGTTGTTGGCTCCCAAAGAAAATCCCCAATATGCGCTGTTGGTTTGCAAAACATATTTTCCCATTCCCAATTTCCATGTCGTTCGAAGATCAAGTTTTTGTTCCGTATTTGAGAGGAAGTCAAAAGATATCAAAGGATACCAATCTCTGGGAAGAAAAAACTTATATCCAATTCCTCCATCAGTTCTTCTTATGTCATCTACTTCGTCCTGAGTTGAGCTCAATGTATTAAAATAACCATCAATACTCCAGTGATCTGATATATATCCCAATGAACTTCTGGTTGTAAATTGCGCTAGATTATTTGCTTTTGTAAGATCAAGGCCGAGATCTATTGAAAAGTAAACTTGATTCCAGAAACCTTTATCTTTGTCATCGAGAAATACTATTTCATTGTTTGCTACTTCTACCTCTTGTCCTTCATCAGTAATTATTACAATTTTCCCAGGACCGGAAGATTTTAAAGTCCCATTGTACCGACCCCCATTGGTTAGCGATATTAAAAAATATGTTACTGTATAAATCTCAGAAACTGCATCCCATTCGATAGCAAAATCTTTATCACTATATCCTGTTTCAACCATTAGCACATTTCGATTCATAGATTTCACTTCGCCAACAATATATTTGCCAGTTTTAAAAATCAAAGAATCTGATTGAGCATAAATATTTTGCGATAAGAGCAATATAATCAGAGGGAAAATATTAAAAATACTTTTCATTTTAAAAAAAATTTAAACTGTGGTAATTATCAAAATGTTAATCGTTTTTTAATTAATACTTAAATTATTGCTTTTTTACTTTATAAATTAACATAAAATGTAAATATTTATAATACTATTATATTTAAACCTAACACTAATTCTATGAAACAATCACAAAAACTTGCAGCAGAATTTATTGGTACATTTTGGCTTGTACTTGGCGGATGTGGCAGCGCTGTTTTAGCAGCTGCCTTCCCCGAAGTTGGCATTGGGCTAATGGGAGTATCCCTGGCCTTTGGACTTACCGTAATGACATTGATTTATGGTTTTGGTCATATCTCCGGTGCTCATTTCAATCCTGCAGTTTCTGTTGGACTATGGATGGGTGGCAGGTTTGACGGCAAAGAATTACTACCCTATATCGCTTCTCAGGTACTAGGCGGAATTGCCGGCGCTGGAGTTTTATATATCATTGCAAGCGGAAAGCCCGAGTTTGAATTGGGTGGATTTGCAGCCAATGGATATCGCACACACTCTCCCGGAGGATATGGACTTACATCTGCTTTAGTAACAGAGGTCGTGATGACGATGATGTTTCTATTAATCATTTTAGGAGCTACGGACAAAAGAGCACCAGCAGGATTTGCAGGCATTGCCATTGGCTTGGGCCTAACATTAATTCACCTTATCAGTATTCCTATAACGAATACTTCTGTAAATCCAGCAAGGAGTACAAGTCAGGCTTTATTTGTGGGTGACTGGGCAATCGATCAATTGTGGCTCTTTTGGTTAGCTCCAATTGTTGGTGCAATTTTGGCGGGATTGATCTACAAAATGTTCTTTGAAAAATCTAAATAATTATTAACCTAAAACAATAAAGTTATGGCTACCAACAGAGGACTTGCTTACATTAAACCCGGCATTGTGAAAGTGCAAAACATTGCCTTTCCAGAACTTGCTCTGGGCGATCGAAAATGCCATCATGGCGTTATCCTCAAAATTATTTCCACTAATATTTGCGGGAGCGATCAACACATGGTTCGAGGTAGAACCACTGCACCTGCAGGTTTGATACTTGGACATGAAATCACTGGACAGATATTGGAAAAAGGAAGAGATGTCGAATTTCTGGAAGTGGGTGACATGGTATCCGTACCGTTCAATATTGCCTGCGGTAGGTGTCGAAACTGCAAAGAGCAACAAACTGGTATTTGCGAAAATGTAAATGAAGCACGTCCCGGTGCAGCTTATGGTTATGTGGACATGGGAGGATGGATAGGTGGGCAGGCTGAATATGTGATGATACCATATGCCGATTTCAATCTAATAAAATTTCCTGATTATGATCAAGCACTGGAAAAGATTCGTGATTTGACACTATTGTCCGATATTTTTCCAACTGGTTATCATGGAGCCGTGACAGCAGGCGTTAAGCCGGGCGCAATTGTGTATGTAGCAGGAGCAGGACCGGTAGGATTGGCTTGTGCGGCGTCTTGCCATCTCTTGGGTGCGGCAGTAGTTATTGTGGGAGATATGATTCCGGAAAGGCTTGCTCAGGCTAAAAGCTTTGGTTGCGAAATAGTGGACCTGAGAAAGGAAGCCACTTTGGGAGAGCAAATTGAAGAAATTGTTGGAATACCAGAGGTTGATTGTACAGTAGATTGTGTTGGTTTTGAAGCCAAAGGGCATGGTCACGATAGTGATGAAGAGCAACCCGCGACAGTATTAAATGCGGCAATGGAAGTAACTCGTGCTGGAGGCGCTATTGGGATTCCGGGATTGTATGTAACAGGAGATCCCGGAGCCGTGGACGAAGCAGCCAAGATTGGCAACCTGAGTATCCGGATTGGATTGGGTTGGGCCAAATCCCATCATTTCACAACAGGCCAGTGTCCGGTTATGAAATATAATCGCAATCTGATGCAAGCCATTCTATATGATAAAATTAAAATTGCTGATGCGGTAAATGTACAAGTGATCAGTCTTGATGATGGCCCAAATGGATATGTGGATTTTGATAAAGGTGCGGCCAAAAAGTATGTTATCGACCCTCATGGCATGATCCCGGTCTAATAAAAGTGAATTCTATATGCTACCTTTATGCGTTGTAGATGAATGCTATATTTTCTTATTGCCGTCGGTGAGATATTTGGTGATAAAGTTTCGTTATCCACAATTGGTGTTCATCGAAAATGGAAGAAATCAATAACAGAAATATAAAATTAGTTGAATTCGATATTTCAACTAATTGGGCAATTAACCTTCCAACGAACAATTGGCTTGCAATCATTTTGACTAAGTCGAAAAACAAGAATTATTTTGACGAAATAATAAGAAAGTCCATAGATCGAAATGTAGGTTACATCTGCAGTATTGGTGAACAACAGGAATTAGTCCATGATATGGCTGATGAAGAAATTGTGTTCAGAGATGTAACTGGAGACAAGAACTATATCCAACAAACTTCTGATCTGATTGAAAAATTTGGATCAGGTTATATCTCAACGGATGAATGAAAAACCAAATATTCTCGTGGTATGTGGGCGAAACAAAAGAAGAAGCCGAACAGCCGAATATATCTTTAAAAACGACCAACGATTTAATGTTCGGTCTGTTGGTTTAAGCCCAAAGAGTGAACGCCAAATCAAAGAGCGAGATATTGAATGGGCAGATTTAGTTTTTGTAATGGAACAAGGCCAGGGAGCAAGAATATCTGGATCATATCGACATTTAGAACTACCTGAAATAGAGGTATTACATATAGAGGACGAATATGAATACTTGGAGCCAGAACTAATTGAAATGCTGACCGATCGTATTAATTCGACACTTGATGTGGTTTATAAGATTTAAGAAAATGTGGATAACAAAACCTATGAATGAATGGGGGTTTATCGATCAGGAAACTTTGGTGGCACTTGGAAAGTCCACCACGAATTGTAAATTTATAATCGGTTGTGGCTTGGTGATCGAGGAAAGAACATTGCTTTCTAATCCCCACTCATCATAGCCAGACGATATATCTGGCATCATCTTATTGATTTCAAACGCAATATGGCAATGCATTTAGGATGGCAAATGGAAATATATCAGGAAGACTTTTTAGAAGATTGTTTTGGCAGGCATTTATCACAATGCACATCATTTCTTGGGCTTACTTGTTTGTAGATAAATTTGCTCAAAAAATAAAGTGCTATTAAAAATATAATGCCAACTAAGATTTTTTGTTCCATCGCTGCGATCTTATTATTTATAAACTATTTCTGTATTCAATAGTTCAGCATATTCATTATTTCTTTTCTGGTTCACCCTTCCCAATATTTAGAAATCACTTGGTACATTTCAGGTTGCACTGCGCAGCCTGCGATAATCTCATTTCCAAAGATGTAATTGTCGCCGCCTTTGTAGTCAGTTACCATTCCTCCTCCCTCAGTTACCAATAATACTCCTGCAGCCACATCATATGGTTGGAGACCATGCTCGAAGAAACCCTCTGACCGACCAGAAGCCACATAAGCCAAATCTGCTGCTGCACTT
The DNA here is from genome assembly GCA_964507705.1 of uncultured Roseivirgaceae bacterium. Classification (GTDB taxonomy): domain Bacteria; phylum Bacteroidota; class Bacteroidia; order Cytophagales; family Cyclobacteriaceae; genus JAAUQL01. The sequence continues at coordinate 32,477 of CAZDRA010000007.1, forward strand.
CCAAGTCTGCGAATCCCATGGGATTTCTTCATGAAATGCTCAAAAATATTCCAGTATTGATCCAATTTACCAAAGTCGGTATATGGCATTCCTGTGATGAATAAACCATCTTTAATTTTGGCCACTTTCGAAACCTCTATTTTCTTTCTATTGCAATATGCTCCTTGGCCTTTAATGGCATGGTAGCACTCGTCTGATGTGATTACATAAACCACCCCAATGATGGGCTTTTCATTTTCTATTAATGCAATACTCACAGAATAGGGTGGCAATCCATGCATGAAATTGGTAGTGCCGTCCAGAGGATCTACAACCCAATTGTACTTATCTGCTCTTTCTGTCTCGGTTCCTTCTTCGGTAATAAATCCTGCTTCAGGCAAGGTAAACTTTAAGGTTTGAACAATCATTTTCTCTGCTTCCATATCTACATAAGAAACCAGGTTATTCAATCCTTTTTCCTGTATTTTTGAACTGTCAAATTTTTGTCCTTCATGCCTGATAAATTCACCGGCTTTTATGGCAATTTTTACAACTTCGTTAAGCGTATGTTGGAGATCAATATTCATATTTTATAAAGTTTAATTAGTAAAAATAATTCGATTGTTTCAGCTTATATCAATCGAATTAATAAATTCTACACCTTATTACCTTCAATAACAATTACAATTTCGCCTTTAATTTCCTTGCTACAAAAATATTTTTCAACATCCTCTGCACTACCATTCTGGGTTTCTTCATATATCTTAGTTAATTCCCGAGATACAGATATTTTTCTTTCAGCACCAAAATATTCTATGATTTGAGCAAGCATTTTTTTTAACCTATGCGGCGATTCATACAAAACTATAGTTCTTTCTTCCTTAACCAGGTTTAATAATTTCGTATGCCTGCCTTTTTTTGTGGGTAAAAACCCTTCAAAAACGAATCGATCGATGGGCAATCCTGATTTTACCAGAGCAGGAACAAACGCCGTTGCACCGGGGAGGCATTCAATTTTTAGTCTTAAAGCTTCAGCAGCTCTTATCAATAAAAACCCAGGATCAGAAATCCCTGGAGTTCCGGCATCTGAAACCAAGGCAAATTGCTCTCCTTTTTCCAGTCGATCGACAAGCAATTCTACCTGCTTGTGCTCATTATGAATATGATAACTCTTTTGCTTTGTGGATATATTATAATGTTTTAAAAGCTTCCCTGTTGTCCGTGTGTCTTCTGCCAATATCAGATCTACGCTTTGCAACACTTCCAAAGCCCGCAAGGTGATGTCCTTCATGTTGCCAATTGGAGTTGGCACAAGATATAGTGAGGTCGCTCGATCTTTCATCAGGTTATTTAATCTTGTCAATTTCCTTGGCCAAATCATGATCTTTTTTAGTAACAATGTTGCCGGCATCATGGGTAGAAAGTTCTATCGAAACTCTATTATATACATTTGTCCAGAAGGGATGATGATCCATTTTCTCAGCGATAATGGCAACTTTCGTCATAAATGCAAATGCGGCTATAAAATTCTCAAATTGAAACTCTGCCTTTAGTTTGTTGTCTTCTTCTTTCCACATGATCTATGAGGTTAATATTTAATACTTTTTAAATAAAATAAATCCAATCCTTTGAAGCATTATTAAAATCATTGGTATAAATGCAAAATGATAAAACTGCGGAACTTGTTGCCATAGCACAAGTAATAAAATATAAACTATCCCAAAAATCCATAAATACCATTTTTTGATTTCCATAGAAATTTTATTCCAAAACAGAAATATTGGAAAATGAAATGGTACAGCCCAAAGTAGATTATAATTATTTTTAGTAGCCAGGTGGTCTGTAAAAAACCAAAGTAAAAAAATTACCCACCCTAAGATTCCAATCAGACTAAAATACATCACATCAAACCAATGGATAGATTTTTTCTTTTTTAGACTAAAAATACTGAGGATAACACTTAAAATAAAAAGCGCCCACATCAGCCTGCCGGGTGTAATAAAAAATACGTCACGCTCGATATCTTTTCGACTTACCAATATTATTTTTGAGGAAGTAAAAGAAGCCATTTTACCATTTCGCATTATCATCGCCATCTCGAAACCTCTTTCCAGATTATCTGGTAAAAACATATAATCTGTTGGACGGGCAATGGCATCTGTTGGCAGACCCAGAGCAATGTCAATTCCAAAATCTGACCAGTGATGGTGTGTTAAATAAAGGTCTATCAAGTTTCGAAATGTCAATTTGCTGCTAACCCAATCATCTGGATAATTATACTGAAAATCATCTCCAAAGGCGGTCTTTATTATATCCCTGATTCTTGTGGCACAATTGTCATAAAAAAAATCGTATTTATAATTTCTGTTTTCGGGTTTATAATTTTCTTTAAGTAAAAGGAATAACCTTCTTTTTTGTTCCGTGGTCAAGTTTAAATCCAGTTCTGTAATGGATCTGTTTTCATATTGAAATGAATAGGCAAAATTTTCATATTGCTGGACAGCAAGCATATAATTGAGCTGCCCTCTTACAAAGTTTAAATAAAAATTAGGGGCACTAAAGTCGAAAGTCCCATAGTTAAAAACGATATCAAGATTCGTTAAATGGTCTTTGATTCTGATACCGCTATGACCAAATGTTGAATAGAGATCCGCTCCGGGTGAACCGGTCAATAAACTTATTTTTGTAGATTCTGATATTATCTGCGCCTCGGCAAAAAGCACATTGGAAATAAAAAATAAAGCAAAACATGCTTTTCTCATATTAGTTTATTTTGCTGTAATTATATATTGGTATTGCAAGCTTTCGACATCAAGAATTATATCCATAAATCCAGCCGACTTTAAATTTTCTATTACTTCGTTCGGCGAATTCTTTTTACCGGATGGGCCAACAGGAAGTGTGCCCTGTTTGAAATCTACTAAAACCAGGACGCCATCTTTTCTTAATGCATTATTTACAATTTTCATATAGCCAAATTTGTCATTGAGATAATAGAATACATTTACCATCAAGACAGCATCAACCTCATCTGTATGAAGATTTGGCTCATTTTCGACCGTAAGACGTGTTTCTATTACATCTGCCTGATCAATTGGCAACTCAAGTTTTCTATCCTCAATGTAGTCGAGATATCTTTGCTCAATATCAATCGCCAGTACTCTTTTTGCATTTTGAGAAATAGGGAAAGTAAAATAGCCTGTTCCAGAGCCAATATCAGCGACAATTTTTCCTGATATGTCTCCTAATTTGTCGATCACCAAATCGGGATTTTGCCATGCTCCACGGTCTTTTTCAGTCTCCAAATTTAATTCTGTATCGAACTCCAAAAAAACCTTGGAAGAATCACTTATTTGAAAATTTGCCTGTTTCTCTTTGAACAGACCACTATTATCTTTAGTTGATTTTTTTTCATTGCATGAAAAACAACCAAGACACATGATGATGATTACCAAAAATCGGTGAGATAGACTTTTCAATGAAATCAAGTTTTTATATATTGATTTCACAAATTTAATCGAAAAAGATTATCTTTATAAGATATACCATTTTCAAATTTGTGAAATGAAATTAAACGACAGTAATTTAAATCAGGACGAAATTCAGTCCATTAAAGATAGTTTTTTTCATATTTATCATTCATTTCTTGATGAAGGATTTTTATCTAAAGATTTTGTGGGTTGCCTGTTTAAATGGGGAATACAACTACATATATCTGAGGATGAACTAAATAATATTGATCCATCATATAAAGGTGAAGAAATTTCCAATGAAGAAAGCGCAATTCAACATCTATTCAATTTAGTATTTATGATCTACCTTGATGGAAAAGTTGAAGATATAGAATTGGAAGTGGTCACAAAATATGCCGAAAAAATTGGCTTTCAATCACATATCGTCAATGACTTACTAAAAGCCATAGTGACAGCTCCTCACGACGGATTTGACTTTCAACATGTAAAGCAGCATTTGAGGGAAATAATCGAGTATGCAAAGGAATAAATTGTAATAACTCAAAGAGCAATCAAGCCTTCTATTTTTCTTACCTTCAAATAAATTTCTATAACCTCATCACTAGAATCAATATGCTTTTTCATTGTAAATGATGAATATTTTCCATTTTTTGATTCTTTAACATTTATTGGTTCTTCGGGGAAAATCGCTTTTAGTTCATCAATTTTATTACTTGGCACTACAAACTTAAACATATAAGTAGTTGGCCATTTATGTTCATTATCCAGCTTTTTTTTAAAGTCTTCAAATGAATTCATGTGCAATTGTTTATGATTATAAATTTAGTGTAATCTGCTTAAATTCTATTTTCAAAAAAAATCCAGCCCTTTATAAAATATACTGAGCTGGATTCAATTTTATTATTTTTTATGGTCAGATATTTAACCTATCATCTTAAAAGAACCTATACCTCAGATCTTTGATATTTGCATTATCTTTTATTGCTTCTCCCGCATTTAAGGAAGCCCTGCTAGTAGCTCTTTGCTCGATTTGACTTTTATATGGTGCATAATCCGCAATTTCAGGTGCTTGCGTTAAGTTAATCATTTCGATAATCAAAACCCCATTCTCTTCTTTTATAGGCTTTGTTCTTTCACCGCTGATTAAAGCAAAGGTTTTACCAATTGCTATCGGCGCAAACCCTACGGAAGGAAGTGAATTGGTCGAAAACTTGAGGTCGCTTGAATTGTAAACCCTTGCGTCAGCGCCATAGTTTTGGCTCATCTCGTCAAGTGTGCCTTCCATTGCTTTAAGTTTTTCAATGATTATTGCCCCTTTTTTCTCATTCTTTACTTTAGGCTCCAATTGCTCTCTGACATCCTCCAAAGAAGCATCACCTTCTTTTGTAATTTTTGTTAATGTAACCACAATGTAATGGTCGTCCAGTTCTTTTACATCCGAAACATTGCCAATTTCGCCATCGTTGTAGGCCCATTGAATTACCGATCTGGCATTACCGATATCATTAAATCTTCTGTCATTTTTGCCGATATTTTTAGCATTAAAAACCTGAAGGGTGTCTCTTTCAGCATTGGTAATAAAATCATTATAGTTTCCGCTTGTCGAGGCAAAATAATCCGCTTGTCTAAAAGCTTTATTCCTGGTTTCATCACTCGGTGTAATTTCCCTCTCTATACTCGCAATGGCATACAAGTTTTTATTTAACAATTGGGTTACATCAATAATATGATAACCAAATTGTGTTTCAATAAGCTTGTTTATCAATCCTTTTCGAGATGCATTAAATACAGCTTGTTCAAAAGGCTTAACCATTTTCCCTGGACCGAACCATCCTACATCACCACCATTTTGCGCCGACCCTAGGTCTTCACTATTTTCTTTTGCCAACTCCTCAAAGTCACCTCCACGGCGCAATTGATATAATATTCCCTGTGCCTTTTTCTTAGCTTTAGCTTTTGATGGATCTGATTCATCCGTCCATTTAAATAAAATATGTCTGGCTTTTGCAGCGCCAGTGGTATCTTCCTTTATATCTGAAATTTTGTAAAGCACAAATCTCCCATTGTTAAAATATGGTCCCCTTACATCACCTATGGATAAATTGGAATAGTTTGCCTGCAACATTGATGGCAAAGCATCAACTGCTTGCTTTACATAATATTGATCTGCGTCTGAGTTACTCCTGGCAAAAAGTGAATCTTCTGTATTTGCTCTAAAGTCAGATTTTAGTTGATCCATTTCTTCCTTAAAAAATGCTGTGTCTTTCGCTGAAGGAAGCATTGGAATAGAAATATAGCTGAAATCTCTGCTTTCATCAATACTGTATTCAGCTTGATGGTTTTTTAAATATTTCTTTAATTCACTTTCTGTGGCATCTACCGCAGAATCAGAAACAGAATAATATGGTATGTATAAATACTTTATTTCTGCAACTGAAGTTTCTTCCTGATATTGTTTTTTGGCTTCGGCGTCAGTCGCATAAACTGTCTTTACTAATAAATTATCATACTTTATCCTGTATCTGGATGGCATTAAATTTTGTTCAAAAAGAAACCAGGAGGCTTGTTGAGCAGGAGGCATTTGACTTACCTGCTTAAGATATCCTATTACACGATCTCTTTGAAATTCTCCAGTTTGAGGATCGGTAAAAGCTTGTCTAATCTCAGGGGAAACATTATTTCCCTGGACCATATCCCACTGCTCATCATCAGTGACTTGCATTCCCAACATTTCATATTGGTTTTGAAAAGCAATTTTTACAACTATATAATCCCATGCTTGCTGGCGAATAGAAAACATTTCGCCTTCAGATGGGTTTCTTCCATAGTTTACAGTATAGTTATATTTTATTTGTTCTATCTCCTGCTGGTATCGCTCTCTTTGAATTGTTTCACCGTCAATCTCACCAACATCCGTTTTGTTCTTACCAAGGATAGTAGAATTTGGCCCAAGAACGTCTCCGCCAACTACAAAAAAACCAAGACCAATTGCAATTACTCCTATTGCCCAACCCGATCTTTCTCTTATTTTATTAATTAATGCCATATGAAATTTTCTTAAAGTGCCGCAAAAATAGGCACTTAGATACTTAAAACCAAAAAAATCAAACCATTGGAAATTCTACTACTTTCCCTATTAACAAATTTTATTTCGAGATACAGGAAAAGTAGATAAGTACACCTGAAGTTATAATAAAGTCTTTGTTTTCAATACCCTGAATTATCAAGACGATTCGTTAAATTCATAAACACAACTTGACTGAACTACGAAAAGGTATAGTATGATTTGGATTAAATCATGGGTTTTGATCTGCATCATTTATATTGTCATTGGAATCTAATTCGAGCTGTGGAATACGCAAAGTAAATTTATCTGAATTAGCGGGGAATTCGAACTTATAATTTTGAGGATGATTCCCTGTTCGAACCATCGGAAGTTGGCGGCGCTTGATATCCAGAAAGCTAACACCAATTTCACCATACATTTCTTTTCTTCTTTCTACTAAAATCTCATCGATGAGTGCTTGTCCTGAGTTGTCTGATTTTATGGCATTGGGATCTCGATTTGATTGCAACATAAATAATATGTCTCCGGCATCTGCCTCGACCAATTCAGCTTTTGCTTCTGCTTCTATCAAGTACATTTCTGCTACTCGCATCATTACAATATCATCAGAAAAATCTGGATTCAAGACAAACTTGGTGGTGATATAGTAATAAAAATCATCCTCTGAACCTTGATAAAAACCGGCAATAAACATTTTTCTCACATCGGTATCTGAAAATAATTGCGTAAAATTGCTATTGACAAATACACTATTGTACCCATCTACCAGGTGGTTGATGTGCGAGGCAAGCGTTCCAAAAAAAATTGTTTGATCATTGCTTTGTGGGAATCCCCAAATCCACTCTGGGTTGTCAATTTTGTTAAAGCCGTCGCTATATTCATCCGGTGCAAGAGCATATCCTGTTCTTGCTGCAATTGCGGCATTTTTGGCTTCCTCCCACTTACCCATCTCCAATTTTACTCTCGCCAATAATCCATAAGCGACATTTATATTGATATTGCTCTTCAGTACTCTTTCTCCACTTGGGTCGAGGTTTTTCACTGCAAACTCAAGGTCATTCTCTATCTGGTCAAACACATCTTGTACGGTTCCTCTAGTCTTGCCTTCACTTGCTATGGACGCAGGTTTCACATAAACCGGAACTCCAGGGGCATTAGGGTCAGCTCCATAAGCATGTTGATACTCTCTGACTAAATCGAAATAAGCCCAGGCCCTAATTGCGCGAGCCTCTGCAATGAGCACTATTTTAGAACTTTCAGGAATTTCAGATTCCTCTACACCTTGAACGACAATATTTGCTTGATTTATTGTTTCATAAAGAAAATCCCAAACAAACCTGGTCCGACTGAATGTAGCATTTCTATTGTCTTGTCTATAATCCCATTGATACCATCCACTGGGCAACATCATATCAATTCCTTTTACAATTCTCGCAAGGTTTAATGCTACTATCCCCCATGCATCTGTTCTACCTCCCGACTTGCCATCAATGCTTTCCCATTGGCTTCTTAAATTATAATAAATTCCATTGAAATGAGCCCTCACCCCATCCACCGAAGAAAACACATCTTGGGTTGAAACAGAAGTGGTTGGTGCCGGCTCATCAAGAAAATCGCTGCAACTGGTAGATATAGATACCAGTATCCCAATAATTATGATTTTTGCTGTAAATGAATTTATTTTTGTTTTCATTTTATTTATTTTTTTATTAGGTTTTGTCATGAGTGCAATGTTTAAAAACCAAGATTTAATCCAAATGACAAGGTTTTAAAAATCGACGATCTGTTGTTGGTAGTTCCCTGAATATTTACCTCAGGATCCATGCCGTCATTCTTGCTCCAGGTCCAGTAATTATCAGCTTGTACGAATACTCTAAATGATCGAAATACTTCAGAATTTTTAAAAATATCTGGAGACAATGAATAACCCAATGTCACATTTCGCAATCTGACGTATGAATTATCCACAAGGTATTTCGATGACCTGGCATTAACATTTGAGTTACCGGTATTGAGTCTGGGCACATCGGTAATATCTCTAGGCTTCTGCCATCTGCCGAGTATATCTTTGCTCATTTGATCACCCATCCTATTGAAGCCATTCATGAGGCCTGCATAATCATAGTCCAGCACTTTCCCTCCATGGCTTGCGGCCAGTAAAAAAGAAAAATCAAATCCCGAAAACTTCATATTACTGGAAAATCCCCATCTCACTTTTGGTAGCGCACTCCCCAACTCATACCTGTCTGCCTCATCATAATCCTTGGTCGTTAAGCGGCCAATGACATTGCCGTCAATATCCATCTCATCCATATACCACATGGCAGCACCATCATCAGGATCAACTCCTGCCCAATCTTCAATATAAAACTCATATATAGATGTTCCGACTTTCAATCGTTTTGAACCATCTATAATTTCTTCTTGCGGCAGCTTAATAAGTTCATTTTTTTCAAATGAGATATTAAACCCAGTATTCCACACAAAATTTTCTCGCTCAATATTTACGGTATTTAAAAGTATTTCTACTCCGGTATTTTTAACATCACCGATATTTTCCTGTACAATCGGATAACCAACTGATCTCGCTAATGGCCTGTCAAATAACATACCCGTGGTTGTTTTATCATACCATTCCAGTGAGCCGGTAATACGATCATTCAACAATCCAAAATCAAGAGCGATATTTAAAGTATTTACCTTTTCCCAGGAAATAGTATTGTTGGCGAGATAATTAAAAAATACTCCTGAATTGTCCAGATCGTCATATCCTGTTTCAAACGAGCTTACATATGGGAAATATACTTCTGCTTCATTGCTGTCAAGAATTTTATTATTTCCTATTTCTCCATAAGAAGCCCTGATTTTCAATAGAGAAATAGTGCTAACGTCGGTAAAAAAACTTTCATTACTTAATACCCATGAAGCCCCAAAAGATGTAAAACTACCCTGTCTGCTTTGTGGAGAAAATTTACTTGATTCATCAGATCGCATGGCAAATTCGGCATAATACCTGCCTGCATAATTGTATGAAGCTCTGCCCAACAAACTAAACATTCGGTGCTCGTTGGTATATCCACTGATGTTTTCCAGTGAAGCTGCTGCATTAAATTCTTTTAATCCACTAAATGGAAATCCTGTTTTTTGAACATTGAGATATTCATATTTATAATTGTAGGCTTCAGTGATGAAAGACGCATTGATATAATGTTGTCCGAAAGTCTTATCGTAATTCAATTGGTTGAACCAAGTCCAGGCATTGGTTATATTTTTTTGTCGTTGAATTCTACCTTTTATATTTTCCCCATCTCCATTGTCGGGGTTATCGTAGTCAAAGCGATCGAAAAGATTCATTTCATACGATATGTTACTGCGCAAAGAAAAATCTTTTAAGAAAGTAATATCCAAATACCCATTCAAATTAGTATAGTATCTCTGTCTTTGTACATCATTAAGGTTGGTAGTAGCAACAAGATTGGAGGGTTGTAAAACCGGCCGATTTACATTTACTGTTCGACCTTGTTGGTTTTCACCAAAATCAAATTCAGGATTGCCTTGCGCATCTAATATTTGACCTCCATTTTCGTCACGCATAAACACCGGGTAAATGTTGGACATGGATCTAATGTATTGTATGGTATTGCTAAAGGCATTTGCTCTTTGATTTGGGAAATTCTGATCGGAATAGGAAAAGGAAGATCTTGTCCCAATTTTTAGCCAGGGTTTGAGTTTCGATTCCAGATTGAGTCTGGTATTGATCCGCTCAAATTTAGATGTAATAATTTGTCCTTCCTGATTGACATACCCACCGTAAATAAAATATTGTGTTTTTTCATTTCCTCCAGAAAATGACAAGCTATAATCTTGCCTCATTGACTTATCTCTGCTCAATTCCGATTCCCAATCTGTCTCCCAAAGTAAATTGGCCCCACTTACCAGATTTCCATTGGCATCTATAGGATTTGCAACACCATATGGATTGTACTTGAGGTTGCCTATCAAATTATCACTTGCATATTGTCCGGGATTGGGATCTGCTAAATCTTCCCCTTCAAACTTTAAAGCCTCCCATGCCAACTGCATATATTCTTCAGAATTCAAAAAATCATATTCAGGAATTGCTCTGCTAGATACACCATACGAAGCATTGAAATTAATTTTTGCCTCTCCTGTTTTGGATCCGGATTTCGTTGTAATTAGCAAAACACCATTGGCAGCCCTTGATCCATACAAAGCTGAGGCTGAGGCATCTTTCAGCACATTAATTGACTCTATTTCTCCAGGACTTATGGAGTTGAGATTTCCGTTGAACACTGTACCGTCCAAAACAATGAGTGGCTCTGCACTTGCATTTACTGAAGAAATACCACGAATTCTTATGACAGGATTTTCTCCTGGTTGGCCTGTGCCGGTAATAACATTTACACCCGGTGTCGTTCCTTGAAGTGCCCTGCCAATAGACAATATTTGTTGATTTTCAATTGTTTCTTTATCTACGACACCAATTGATCCTGTAAGAGCTTGCTTTGATTGTGTGCCGTATGCTACCACAACTATTTCACCTAACTCCAAAAGATTAGCTTGCATGATCAGATCTATATTAGACTGCGCGCCAACAATAATTTCCTGTGTTGTCATGCCAATGAAACTAAATACCAATATGCTCTCCTCTGTAGGTGATTGTATGGAGTAGTTTCCCTGAAGATCTGAAATAGTCCCGATTATTGTTCCTTTTACAACTATGTTTACTCCGGGTATTGGTTCACCATCTTCAGCAGAAATTACATTTCCGGTAATTGTTTTACTTTGCGCAAGTACAAATTGACCAAGGCCTGAAAGTAAAAAAATAGTCAAAAGTAATCTGTGTTTCATATTATATATGATTTCATTCAAAAATTTCAGCCTCAATTAAATACGATCCAGTGTAACCAAGATGTTATTATGATTGAAATAACAGATTTTCTTTAATCGAACTTATCATTCAGCTAAGCAACTACAAATTGATAACAAATTGTTGAAAAAAACATCCCTCATTATGCCTATTTTATTACATAAAGCTCATTCACATAAATCTGAAATTGTCTGTGCTCAAGCAAATACTGAATAGAATATTTATTGCAAATGTCAATCTGTAAAATTTCATTCTTATTTTAAATTGTTAATAGTAAAATGCAATCACTTTATCTGCCCCGGTTATAAATCCAATATTTATAAACAATAATCGCAAAGTGTCTGTTCAGAAATAAACAATACATTTATGCTTGTTGTTTTTACCCTAGTTGAAAGAATATTAACTATTTTTGAGATAAACCAAATAATAAATTTATGCCGATGCTTAAAGAAATAAAGGAGATACCTGATAAAGCAGAAAAAATACATTACTCAACCAAAAACATCAAACTACCAACAGATGTTCCATATATCGGCATGGGATCGTCATATTATGCGATATTGGCTATGTATTATCAAGGACTACCAATAAACCCCAGCAGAGCCTCAGAATATTACAACTATCTTTCGCATAAAAAAGTACAAGATCTTGGTGTGCTTATATCGCAGTCGGGCAGAAGTAGTGAAGTAATTTGGTGCCGTGACCTTTTTAGAAAATTTTATGCCATTACAAACGTGCTCAAAAGCCCATTGTGTGTTTCTACAAATTTAGAAAGGGTATTTCCACTATTGGCTGGTGCAGAGCAAAGCTCATCGACAAAAACATTTATCAATACCCTGATCACGCTATACAATGGCCTTGAAGTTGACCCATCTCCGGCAGTTGATGCATTGAGAGGTAAGATGTATGAATATGAAAGGTGGGGAGAGAAAACTGCCGGACTTATCTATGAACTTATCACTACCAATCACTACAAAGGTTGCTATATTATTGGAAATGGGCCAAACATTGGCACTGTCCATCAAGCAGCGCATATCCTCAGTGAATCAACGAAATATCCATTTATAGGCATGTCTGTTTCCGAATATGATCACGGCCCAAAAGAGACCGCAAAAGACAGCGTTGTGATTGTATTAAAATCTGATGGGGTATCTTATAGAAGGACAAACAAGCTTTTTGAATTGGTTGAAAATGCTGGGGCAAATGTCTTTTATTATGAAGATAAAGATGTACCAGAAGCATTATCGCCGATTACTTCTTCTGTCCCACTAATGTTTATGACACACTATTTGTCTAAAATGCTCAAAATAACCAAGCCTTTTATGGTTGGCACAAAAATCACCGAGGTATAATTATAATATTTCTACCCTTAATTTTTTCGAGGTTCCATGCAACGAGTCGAAGTAAAAGATTTTTTACTGCAGGATGATGTGCCAACTATTGATGTGCGATCACCTGCAGAATTTGCAGAAGGGCACATCTCGGGAGCGATCAATCTGCCACTATTTACTGATGAAGAAAGAGCCAGGGTTGGAACGACATATACTAAGATAGGTAAATATGAAGCCATTGACCTGGGCTTGGAAATCGTTGGACCTAAAATGGCTCAACTGGCAAAAAAAGCAAAATCTATTGGGAAATCTAGGAAGTTAAAAATCCATTGCTGGAGGGGAGGCATGCGCAGTGAAAAGATGGCATGGCTTTTTGAGTTGGTGGGTCTTGAAGTCACAGTTTTAGCCGGAGGTTACAAAGCTTTTCGAAATTATATTATTGAAGAATTCAGAAATCTCAGTAAACTCATTGTACTCCAAGGTCCTACCGGAACAGGAAAAACTGCAATTTTAGAAGAACTCCAAAAACAAGGAGAACAAATTATTGACCTGGAAAAAAGAGCCAATCATAAGGGGTCAGCTTTTGGTGCATTGGGCATGGGGCCGCAGCCAAGTACTTCCCAATTTCAAAATTTCTTGTTTGATGACCTTTTAAAACTAAATACATCTCGACGGATTTGGATAGAAAGTGAAAGCCTGACCATCGGAAAAGTATATTTGCCAGAATCACTTTGGGAAACCATGAACCTGTCAAGTGTGATAGAATTGAAAATTGATAAGGTAATTCGTGCCAAAAGAATAGTTGATGAATATGGACAAATAAACACGGAATTGCTGGCTGCTTCAATTGAAAAAATAAAAAATCGTTTTGGAGGGAATCGTGTTGCAGATGCCTTGAAGTTATTAAACGAAAATAAACTTATAGAAGTAGTTATGCTGCTATTGGATTACTACGACAAGGCGTATTCATTTTCAAAAGAAAAATACAAAAAGAAAGTAGCGGCAATAGTAAAATCAAACATTGGAGACCCGACAATTAATGCGATTGATCTTATACAAATTGCTAATAAATTGAAATTATAATATGGGTAATATTAATAATTGTACATGAAAAAAATAAAATTAACTCAATACTCACATGGTGCCGGATGCGGATGCAAAATTTCTCCTAAGGTTTTGGATGAAATTTTAGCAGGCCAAAAAACCGGATTCGCGGATCATAATCTCATTGTAGGCAACAACACAAAAGACGATGCCGCAGTTTATGCAATTAATGACACCACAGCAATAATCAGCACGACAGATTTTTTTATGCCTATTGTAGATGACCCATTTGATTTTGGCGCTATTGCTGCGACAAACGCCATCAGTGATATATATGCCATGGGAGGCCAACCAATAATGGCTATTGCTATTTTAGGCTGGCCAATTGACAAGTTATCCTCCGTCATAGCCGGAGAGGTAATTGCTGGGGCAAAAAGCGTTTGTGAAAAGGCTTCCATTACCCTGGCAGGCGGACATAGCATTGATGCTCCTGAGCCAATATTCGGCTTGGCCGTAACCGGGCAAGCAGATATTTCAAAAATAAAAACCAATGACAAAGCCAAGGTTGGTTCTGTTCTTTTTCTGACCAAACCCCTGGGAATTGGCATGCTGACGACAGCTCAAAAAAGAGGACTTCTCAAAACTTCAGATTTAAAAATAGTTAAAGAATTGATGCTTACCCTAAATAATATTGGCAAGGATCTTGGAAATATAGAAGGTGTAACTGCCCTAACAGATGTAACCGGATTTGGTCTGCTGGGTCACTTAATTGAAGTATGTGAAGGAAGTGAAGTATCTGCTAAAATAACCTTCTCTGACATACCAGTAATCAATTCGGTTGCACATTATTTAAAAGAAAAATGTATTCCTGGAGGAACTATCAGAAATTTTGAAAGCTATGGAGAAAAGGTAGGTCTGATAAGCGAAAAACAAAAAAATATACTTTGCGACCCGCAAACCAGTGGAGGACTGCTTGTTGCAGTTGATCCTGGTTTTATAGGACAAGTAGAAAGTCTGTTCAAATCCTATGGGCTGAATTTAAGTCCATTTGGGGTGATAATACCAAGAGAGAAATATTTGGTGACAGTGCAATAAATGTTTTGGTAGCATACAATAATTGGTGCTGAAAAACCTAAATAAAAAAGGCATCCAAACTGAAGTCCGGATGCCCAATTTTCTATTACAATTAGAGAAGCTAAAAAATCACTCTATTTTTATTTTCTCCAATGGAGATATCAACATCGCTGTTACATTCTCCTATTCCGTAGTCAAGGGTAATTACTGGCTTTTTAGGGACATTAATAGTTTTTATTCCAGATGTAGGCAAGTAAATGATATTATCTCTACAACTGCTTTTAAATATCAACGGTTCTATAGTTTTGGAAGTATAATCAATGCCCAGCCTGGTTCTGCCCGAAGCCTCGCCTTCAACCTGAAGCTCAAAATCATCGAATCCTTTGCCAAATTTCCATGAATGGATTCTATCACTTTCCCTTGTAAGATAAGTTCCATCAGGCCAGGTAACCTTACCGTCAATAATTTCAACAGTATAAACCAAAGCTTCCAAATCGAGGCTCACATTAGTAAGAATTCTGGTTCCATCAATTTTTATTTCATCTATATAAAAACCACTCAATACCGTGTAAATAACTGAACCTTGAACCAACCAATTTCCTTCAAATTCAATTACAACAATACCTTTCCTCATTTTTCCGTCAGGCCCTACGCATCCATCGCCAAAATCAATTTTAATTCTACCACTTTGCTTGTCGCCTGAAAAGCTAATTTTTGCACATGATAATTCAGGATCATTAAGTTTGGATACTCGTCCTCCAGAACTAATTGCTGAATTCCTTATGGCCGAATTAGTAATCGTTTCTACTATGTCAAATAAATTCTCTGCTGTTTCTTCATCTTCTATTGCAGACTTTTCTTCAACATCTAAACTTAACTCCGCCTTTTCAGTTTCAGTCTGACAAGCACTAAATAATATAAATACGAACGAAAATAAAAATGTCGAAATACTTGCTCTCAACTTATTTTGAATTGCATACTTCATAATTGAAATTTTGTTTGTTTACATAACTGAATACAGCTATAAAGTATCTTCGTAACCTGCCATTGAGACCCATATCGGATAGTATTGTTCAATGTAAGATTTTGAGTCAACTTTAAAATTGCAAATCAGGACAATTCTCACAAATCGCTGTAAATGAGTATTATACAAATGAAATATTTAGTAATTGTTGAACTAACAAAAATTGAAAGTATTGTAATTCGACTGAAGATAATCCGCAAAAGGTCCTTTTTGGAGAAGTAATTCTACATGATTTGTAAATTAAATATACAACTATGATGGGTGGTATGATGGTAGCAAATTGATAAAAACTCCAATAACCCTATGATCAAAATCATATCCGGGAATTTTACATTGAATTACTATTGTAATTATAAACTACTTTAACATGGAAAATATAAGACATATTCACGATGTGCTTCACATTTTGTTTAATACGGAAAAAGAATTTACAGTGAAAGAGCTGTACGATAATCTAAAAAATAAATTTGGCGATGATGTGAAATTTGCCAATTGCGGAGATAATGTATTTCCAATTCAAGAGGTTGTGCCATTTTTGTTGAGCAGAAATAAAATCCGCCTTTCGGAGAACACTATAATTCCGATGACCCAAGGCTGTGATCATTAGCAACTATCAATGCCAGCATAGAAATTTACGGTTCAAAATTGCAATACAATTAATATCAGTGTAAAATTGTGGCCAAAATTATTTGTTGCCCTTTTTATAACAATTTTAGTTTGAGCAGGTCATACCTAAGATTGTAATCAACAAATGGCAATATTCTGTAAATTTTATACGCATGAAAAATATTATCTTTTTCTGTTTGCTTTTTGGAGCCACACAAAATACTTTTTCGCAACAAGATATATCCATTACTTATGCCAATACGATTACTGCAAATGACCTGAAAACGCATTTGGAGATCTTGGCATCAGACGCCTTGGAAGGTAGAGAAACCGGCGAAAGAGGTCAGAAGATGGCAGCGGCATTTATTGAATATCACTTCAAGGCAAATGGGCTGTCACCAATTGTCAATACTCCTTCAGGGAATTCTTATCTACAAAAAATTGATCTGGTAACTGAAAAAGCAGGAGAAGCTTGGATAAATACAGGAGATCAAACCTACCACAACTTTGAGCATTTTATGTTTGTTGGACAATCAGTTTATCGGCAACCTCAAAAGTCGATATTGGTATTTTTAGGGGAAGGAAATGAGGAAGACTATGATGCTGTAAATGTGCAGGGAAAAGGCGTATTGATTTATTCAGGTACTGGTGAGAAAGAAAGGAATGAAAAAGCTATAAAGGCAATAAATCGTGACGCCTTAGAAGTTTTTATTATCCAGTCTGGAGAAGATGCTGATTTTCAAGAGGAAGTTAAAGCTTTGAGAAATAAGCAAAATTCGGGTAGGCTGATGTTTCCTCCAGCTGCCAAAGATAAAACAGCAAATTATTTTTTGGTATCCGCAACTTTAGGAAATCAAATATTAAACACAAAAACAAAAAATCTTTTATCAGCCATCCAAAAATCCAAGAAAGGAAAATATGACGCTATGACTCAGCTTAAGTCTGAAGAAATTACATTTTATGCCAAACAAGAGTATAAAAAAGTAAGTACGGAAAATGTCCTTGGGTTTTTAGAAGGTTCTGACAAGAAAGATGAATTCATTGTAGTAACAGCCCACTACGACCATGAAGGTATTGATGGTGACGAAATTTATAATGGTGCAGATGACGATGGATCAGGAACGGTGTCTGTATTAGAAATTGCTCAAGCTTTTTCTATTGCAAAACAGCAGAGCCATGGGCCGCGAAGGAGTATTATATTTATGACAGTGACCGGTGAGGAAAAAGGGCTTTTGGGTTCGGCGTACTATGTAAATAATCCAGTGGCGCCATTATCATCTACCATTGCCAATCTCAATATTGATATGATCGGCAGGGTTGACAAACCTCATGAAGAAAAACCCAATTATATCTACCTCATTGGCTCTGATATTCTATCTACCCAATTGCACAATGTAAGTGAAAAGACCAACGCAACATATACCAAGTTGGACCTGGATTATACTTTCAATGATGTCAATGATCCCAATAGATTTTACTATCGTTCCGATCATTACAATTTTGCAAAGAATAACATCCCTGTTATTTTTTATTTCAATGGCACGCACAAAGATTACCACCAACCCAGTGATACGGTTGATAAAATAAATTTTGAATTGCTCGAAAAACGCGCCAAACTTATATTTCACACAGCCTGGGAAATTGCCAATATGGAAGATCGAATTGAAGTTGACAAGATTCCCGAAACACAAACGAATGGTAGTGCTAACTAGAATTCGTCCATAATGTCCGATCTCTGCGTTATGCCTGTTTGTCCAACGCATGTCAATAATTATCTTCTGTATTATTCGAAAAATAAACCTGAATACCTACTTATGCTGATTTACGTTTAAATTTGTAGGGATCTTTTTATAATAAAATTGAATAATTAATGATATTTATATGGAGAGAAAATCGATGATGGCCATATCAAAATATATAATGAATATTAGAAAAATTGGGTTTACTGTCATTCTTCTTGTCGCTGTCATGTTTGTTAGCAGCATTGCCAGTGCCCAAAATAGTTCTATCCATTTGCATTTTAAAAAATCTAAAGCTAAGAAAATTGATATTAGATTTGAATTGGTTCATAATCTTATCATTATTCCGGTTTTTATTAATGACTCCGATACGCTAAAATTTATTCTCGATACAGGTGTGAGCTACACCATGATCACCAACCTCAATGGAGTTAGGGGGATTTCATTCAATTTTGCCAGAGAGGTTAAATTATTTGGCCTTGGTAAAGGGAATGAAATAAAGGCTTTCCATTCCTTTGGTAATTTGGTAGAGTTACCGGGCATCATCGGATTCAATCACAATGTTATTATTCTAGAAGAAGATTTTGATTTCCTTTCTCAAGGATTGGGTACGCAAATTCATGGATTGATCGGATACGATATATTCGAAAGCTTTACTGTAGAAATAGACTATATATCCAAAAAGATCACATTATATGACCCTAACTTTTACGCTGCGCGAAAAAAGCAAAAAGCACTTAAAAAATCTGAAATAGTAGATATTGACATCATCCGCCGAAAACCATATATAAATGCAAAAGTTGTTAACGAATACGATGAAGTGTCGGATGTCAATTTACTTGTGGACAGTGGAGCAAGTCATGCGGTATCTCTATTTTCAAGCGCTGACCCAAAACTTTCCGTTCCCAAAAATTCATTATATGCCTTTATCGGTGTGGGACTAAGTGGCGAAATATTCGGTTATATTGGCAAGGTCAATAAATTTATTCTTGGTGATTTTAAATTCAAAAAACCAATCATACTATATCCGGAAGAAGAATCCGTACAAATGTCTAAAATTGAGAGCAATCGCAGCGGGAGTTTGGGTTCTGGTATTCTAAAAAGGTTTACAGTAACATTTGACTATAAGGAAGGGGAATTGATTCTGAAACCAAATTCAAATTTTAAAGATGATTTCAAATATAACTTGAGTGGCATAGATATTTTTACCCCCTTTCCTGATGTTCCCATATACCAAATTACCAAAATACGCCAGGGTTCGCCGGCCTGGATTGCAGGACTGGAAGAAGGTGACCAAATTGTCATGATCAATGGAGTAGAAACCTCCTTATATAATTTAAGTAATGTTATTCAAATGCTTCAATCAAAAGAAGGAAAAAAAATGACGGTGGGCATAAAGAGGGAGAATGAAATATTTTCCGCCAGATTTACACTTGACGATCCGATAAAATAGAATGTGAATTTGTATGATTCATTGCTTTTATTTTAATCTATTTGCTTTGTAGTGCTTAATACTTTCCGAAAATTTTCTGGCAATATTTTCTATTTGTTCCCAGTCGTCATTTTCCATGATATCAGGTTTTGTAAAACTACCGCCTACTCCCAGACAAACTGCTCCTGCATCGTACCAACTGCCAACATTGTCTGTGGAAACACCACCGGTTGGCATGAGCTTTATTTGAGGAAAAGGGCCCTTCACCGCTTTGATGTATTTAGCTCCTAGTTGCTCTGCAGGAAATACTTTAATAATATCTGCACCCCATTCATGTGCCTGAAAAATTTCGCCCGGACTAAAAGCTCCTGAGAATACAGGTTTTCCCATGCTAATACAGACATCAATTATTTCCTTTTTCGTAATTGGCGTCACCACGAACTCAGCCCCCGCTTGTATGGCGCTAATTGCCATATCTGCATCAGTAACTGTACCCACTCCCGGAATGATTCCTTTTATTTTTGCGAGTTCAGCAATGCTATCGAGTGCATTAGGCGTATTTATGGTCACTTCAATAGCACGAATTCCTCCTTTAAAAATTGATTTCGCAGCGGGAATTACCTTTTCAGCACTATTCATTCTCAAAATGGCCACAATTCCATCTTCAAGGATTTTATTTAATATTTCTGTTTTGCTCATATGCTTATGTTATTTTTTATTGCCGCAGCTTTGAAAAGACTCCATATAATTTCCCCTTCTTTCAAGTTCATATTTTGTTTGGTAGCCAATGTTACTTCGGCAATTAGTTTGAAACCATGATTGATAACACACAATATTTTATTTTCGACTTGAATAAGCTTCTCTATTTTTCCTTCTATTTGGTTTAGCATAGAAATGTCTTCGATTTTGTGCTTTGCTAAAGTAATATCCTCAGGTCGTAAAATTATACTTAATTTTTTTTCACTTTGTAAGTATTCAATACCCTTGATGGATTCTGCATAGATATGATGTCCATTTTTAGACAGTACCAACAAACCCTTATCTACATCCATATTTTCAAAATCCAACTCAACTACATTAATTAATCCCGAATTATTCATTTGCCCAAAAGCTTTTTCTTCAGAAATCAAGTCATAATAGTTTCCTATCCCAGCGCACCTTCCTTCATGGATAAGCATCAATTGATCCGAAAGCATTAACAAATCCGAAAGATCGTGGCTTATCACCAGCATCGGAATGTCTAATTTTTGGATCACGGGTTTTAATAGAGAAATGATATGCTGCCTAAGACCTTTATCTAAAGAAGAAAATGGCTCATCAAGAATCAAGAGGTCAGGAGATGAAAGTAAAGCCCTGCCAATAGCCACTCTTTGAGCCTGCCCACCAGATATTTGAGATATTTTTTTATTTACTATGTTAGAGATTTTCAATAATGATGCTACCTCATCAAATAACCTGCGAGAAGGATTTTGCTTTACGCCATAATTTAAATTCTGCAAGACATTCAAATGTGGGAACAAACGTCCTTCTTGGAATACATACCCGATCTTTCGATTTTCTGGAGGATGGTTAAGCTTTTTAGCAGCATTGAAAACTTCACGACTTTGAATACTTATTATTCCTCTGTCAGGATTTTGAAGGCCGGCAAGTAATTGAAGAAACGTAGTTTTACCAGCACCAGATGGACCAAATACTCCAGTAATTTGTGCCTTTATCTCACATTGAATATCCAGTGTGAAACCGTGCCTTTCCAACAGCATATCTGCCTTTACGATGCTCATGATTTCTTAACTAATTTTCTGTTTAAAAACTCAGAACCAACCATTGCCATAAATGACAATACAATAGACACCAATACAAGTCTCGCAGCCATTGTCTCACCTCCTGGAACTTCCATGGCAGAATATATGGCCAGGGGAAGAGTTTGTGTTTGCCCAACGATATTTCCTGCAAAAGAAATGGTGGCTCCAAACTCTCCGAGACACCTGGCAAACCCTAGTATAAATCCACTAAAAATTCCTGGTAGTGCTAAAGGAATGGTTATTGTAAAAAAAGTTTTCCATGGTCCTGCTCCCAAAGTTCTTGCAGCAGATTCCAGTTCGACATCAACCATTTCTATGGATATTTTTATCGCTCTGACTACAAGTGGAAACGAAACGACAATTGATGCAAGTACTGCCGCCCAAATGGTAAAGGATATTCTAATGTCAAAATTTGTAAGTAAAAACTTCCCAATAAATCCACGAACACCAAAGACCAACAACAGTACATATCCAATTGTTACCGGTGGGAGAACCAACGGAAGTTGAACCAACCCATCGAAAAACCATTTACCTCTAAAATTTTTTCTAGCAAGCACCCACCCCACTCCGATAGCGATAGGTAATGAAATGACAGAACAAATGATTGCCACTTTAATGGACAAGCCAATCGCCTGGAATTCTGCATACGAAAAATTGAAAAGCTCCATTTTGCTACTTCTAATACAATATATTCTTATCGCCTATTGGAAATTCATTCACCTGGATATTTAAACCTCTCCAAATGATTTTGAAGATATACTACAAAAATAGAGCATTAAATCATATTGCTGATATGTTAGATAACTTTACTCAAAACCCATCTTTGTCCAGATATCTAATGTTTCGCTGGAGGATATAAACTCAAAAAAATCCATAGTCTTTGATTTACTGTCATTGACGATAATTGCCTGATAGGTTATCGGTCGATGACTTTCTTCTGGAATTCTTGCAACTATCTGTACTTTTTTGGACTTGAGAGCATCTGACAAGTAAACAAAGCCAAATGAAGCTTCGCCTAATTCTACTAACCTCAATGCGCTTCTTGCATTTTTTGTATTCACCATTTGCGAAGACATTTTGTCAAAAACATCGTAAAAATCCAGACTTTCTTTGGTGTATTTCCCAAGAGGAACATGTCCCGGATCACTTATGGATATTTTGCCATTTTCATTTATCATAACCAACAATAGGTCTTGCAGCCCTATACTGTCAATATCATTATCAATAGGTGCAACGACCACCAATCGATTTGAAGCAACATTGTGAGCTTGCTTGTTTATTGACATTGAATTTAACAGATGATCTATCCAATCCATGTTAGCAGAAAGAAAAATATCTGCCTTGGCACCGTTTTCAATTTGTCTTGCAAGGATGCCGGAAGATGCCGAATTGATAATAATTTTTTCCTGATGATTCTTTTCCCATTGGGTATTGATCTTTTCCATGATGGGTGACAAACTCGACGCACAAAAAACTACGATTTCATTTTCATGTGTTTTATTGTCATCGCAAGAGCAAACGGAAAATAAAAACAGAAGAAAGATGCTGTAACCTGCAATATTCATGAATAATCCTTTCCGCATTCCAATTGACTTTCATTCAGTTACCTGCTCGAGTATGAGCATAAGAACAAAAACGAAAATTAAGAAACTTTGCCTTATTATCCACAGCTTACTAACCCCAATTGTAATTGAAAAATCTGATTGGTGAGCTACATTAACTCCAGCAACTTAAAAATATTATTGGCAATAGAAAACGATTAGATTTTAGTAGTCAAGACATTTTGTAGGCCTTTAAGCTACTTTGAAGAACTGGAAAATCAGCTCAATTGTATGCAAAAATAGGATGACCGTTAGCAAGGCCAGTTATTCCAAATAGCTATTTGGCAACAAAGATAAGCAGGTCTTTTCTGAGTGTATTTTATTTACCTGTTTAGTAGTAGCGTAACAAATGGAAATCGATCCTACAGAAAGAACACGTACTGAAAATTGTAAAAGATTGGCAGAAAGGGATGGCTGTAAATTCTCAAAGAAAACCCCAAAGCCGACAAGGCATATGATGATTGGATCTATTTCAAAATCATATCAAAATATGATCACATAAAAACCTGAATAAATGGAACACTTACAATAAATGTCTATAATGAAAAGTAGGTTGGCAGGAAAATATTTCTTAAAAAAAGAAAAATTATTTCTAACCTAAAAGATTAATTATGGATTTTCTATGGTTTATTCTCCTCGGTGCAGTTGCTGGATGGCTCGCAGGGCAGATTATAAAAGGTGGTGGGTTTGGTTTTCTGGGCAATATTATAATCGGAATTATTGGTGGTGTAATTGGAGGCTGGGTATTTAGCATGCTTGGCATTATGGCTGATGGGTCTCTTATTGGATCGCTGATTACTGCTGTTGTCGGTGCTGTTGTTTTACTATTTATTGTCGGTCTATTCAAAAAATAGCACTACCAAAATTAATTGCAAAGAGGCCTTAAAGTGCCTCTTTTTTATAGGCAATTAAAAAAATATAAATAATTGTTTATTTAACTTATTACTGTTTCGAATAACATGAAAAATATCGTACTGTCTTTCTTTTTAATAATAGGAACATCCTCACTTTTATTTTCGCAATCAACTTCAAAAGAACTGCCTTCAGGTTATTACATGGTGTTAGCTGCCTACGCTCAATTAGCTGAAGCTTATGCCAAAAAATATGTTTCCTTTTTAAAAGATAAAGATGTTGATGCAAAATATGGCTTTCGAAAAGCAAAAATCTTTTTTTCGTTTATTCTGCCAGTTACGATACAAAATCACATGCAATAAAATCCATCAAATCTGAGCGCAAGCAAACAAATGTAAGCGATGCGTGGGTCTATATTTATAGATCTGTAAAAAACAGTGCTTCGAGTAATCTATAGTACTCCTACATCGAAAAATTTAAATACTGAATTAGACAAGAAAGAGGTGATAGAGTAACATTATATCAAGTATTCTTTTATAAAAATGCCTCAATTATGATGGAGAAATCAAGCTATGAATTGGATCAAGTTGTTTCGTTATTAAAAAACAATCCGCAAATTAAAATAAAAATCCATGGCCTTACCAATGGAAATGCCACTGGAAAAATAATTGCGATGAAAGACAAGAATGATAATGATTTTTTTAACATCAACGGAAATCATAGGCAATTAGTAGGTTCTGCCAAAAGACTGTCGAAAGAAAGAGCTAACATAGTTGGAAGGTATCTTGAAAGCAAAGGGATATCACCTTCTCGCTTTACTGTAAAAGGCTGGGGTGGAACAAAGATGATCTACAACAAACACGCTGAGCAAGCAAAATATAATGTGAGGGTAGAAATAGAGGTATTGGAAAATTAGCCAACACGATGTGACTGGTTAACTTTACACACCCCATATACTAAAAAAACCATACTCAATACGAGTATGGTTTTTTTATAACATTTTAATATTAATATAATTTACTTTTTAGAAGCATAAACAGCTGTTTCACCTAATTCTTCTTCAATTCGCAGTAATTGATTATACTTAGCCATTCTATCGGACCTTGACAAGGACCCTGTTTTTATTTGACCTGCATTGGTTGCTACAGCAATATCAGCTATTGTTGCATCTTCTGTTTCTCCTGACCTATGTGAAACGACAGCAGTCCACCCGGCTTTATGAGCCATTTCAATCGCATCCAATGTTTCTGATAACGTCCCTATTTGATTGACTTTTATAAGGATTGAATTAGCACTTTTTTCGTTAATACCTCTTTTAAGAAACTTTACATTCGTCACTAAAAGATCATCGCCCACTAATTGACATTTATCACCAATTTTTTCTGTTAATAAGGCCCAACCTTCCCAGTCATTCTCATCACATCCATCTTCAATAGAATCTATTGGATATTTAGAAATTAATTCTGTCAAATAATCAACTTGTTCTTCTCTATTCCTAACAACGCCATCCTTTCCTTCAAATTTAGCGTAGTTATATTTCCCATCTTCATAAAACTCAGATGATGCACAATCCAATGCAATTGTGATATCTTTCCCTGATTTATAACCTGCCGCATCTACAGCCTTTAAAATAGTTTCTAAAGCCTCTTCTGTACCACCAGAGAAATTAGGAGCAAAACCACCCTCATCTCCTACTGCAGTACTTAAACCTCTATCGTGGAGAATTTTCTTGAGGTTATGAAATATTTCTGCGCCCATCCTTAAGGCATCACTAAACGTAGAGGCACCAACAGGACGAATCATGAATTCCTGAAATGCAATTGGGGCATCCGAATGAGAACCCCCATTAATAATATTCATCATTGGTAACGGTAGCGTATTTGCATTTGTACCACCCAAATACCGGAATAGTGATTGGTCAGATTCTTGAGCTGCTGCTTTTGCTACTGCAAGAGATACACCTAATATCGCATTTGCACCTAGAATTGATTTTGTATCTGTACCATCAAGTTCGATCATTATCTTGTCAATCAACCTTTGTTCAAAAACTGAAATTCCGACCAGCTCTTCGGCTATTTTATCATTTACATTTTCGACAGCATTCAATACTCCCTTACCTAAATATTTTGATTTATCACCATCCCTAAGCTCAACGGCTTCATTTTCACCAGTCGAAGCTCCAGAAGGTACGGCTGCTCTACCAAGTATTCCATTTTCAGTAATTACATCTACCTCAACAGTAGGATTTCCTCTTGAATCGAGGATTTGTCTGGCTTGGATAATTTCAATAAGACTCATTATTAATTAATTTAATTATTAGACATTAGTTCTATGAAGGTATCAAATAAATATTTTGAATCATGTGGCCCGGGTGATGATTCAGGATGATATTGAACCGAGAAGGCTGGACTATTTTTTAATTTTATTCCCGCAATGGTATCATCATTTAAGTTAACATGTGTTACCTCCACTTGATCGTTTATAGTTACTTCTTTTTTAGAAACACAAAATCCATGATTTTGAGATGTTACTTCGCACAATCCTGTTATAATATTTTTAATTGGGTGATTTAATCCTCTATGACCATGATGCATCTTAAATGTAGTCAAGCCGCATGCAAGCGATAGTAACTGATGGCCAAGACATATACCAAACACTGGTTTTTTAGATGCTATAATATTTTTAATACAATTTATGGCATAATCCATGGCCGAAGGGTCACCCGGTCCATTTGAAAGAAAATATCCATTCGGATTCCACTTTTTTAGATTTTCAAAACTTGTTTTTGCGGGGTAAACCTGAATATAGCAACCTCTATTAGATAAATTCTTAAGAATACTATTTTTCATTCCAAAATCAAGTGCTGCAACCTTGTACCTAGAATCTGGGTCGCCATAAAAATAAGACGAGTCTGTGGAAACTACTGAGGATAATTCAAGTCCTTCCATAGAAGGTAATTTCTCAAATCTTTTTTTTAATACATCAGGGTTTAACTCGTCGGAAGAAATCAAACAATTCATTGCCCCTTTAGATCGTATATGTCTTACTAAGCGTCGCGTATCAATATTGGAAATGCCAACAATATCATTCAATTTCAAATATTCATGCAACGAACCATTCGATTTAAAACGGCTATGTACAACAGAAAAATCAGATACAACCAACCCTGCAATTTTAGGCTTTGATGATTCCATTTCGGTGTTATTTATGCCGTAATTTCCAATATGCGGAGTAGTATTAACTACAACTTGACCATAGTAAGATGGATCTGTATAAATTTCCTGATAACCAGTCATTCCAGTATTAAAGCATACCTCACCTCCTGAACTGCCTCTTTTTCCTATTGAATAACCTGTAAAGTACTCCCCATCTTCAAGAATAAAAATGGCTTTTTCTTTAGATTTGTATCTCATATCAATGCTTCTCAATAAATATGCAAAAGTAATATATTATCTGTTACTATTATATAAATAGCTCATTCTTAAAATTGCGTACAATTAATAGTATTAAAAAAATAGGGATTAAACATATGTCCAATCCCTATATACTACAAATATTATTATTTATCTATTCCTTTTTAGAAGCATCATCGTTCCCATCTTCAGGAGTACTTTTATCTTCTTGATCACTATTATTATCATCAGAAGAATTACCTTCAGCTAAATTCTTCGTTCCCTTTTCATTTGCATGCTTTTTTGCTGAATTAGGCAAATCTTCAACAACTGTATTTTCAACCTCAAGATTTAAATCTTTGTCAGATAGCCCTTCACTAATATTTTCAGCTTTTTTACTACGTCGGCTTCTTCTTGTCTTGGCTTTTGCTGGTTCCTTTTCACTAAGAAGTAATTCATTATAATCAACGAGCTCCATAATGCACATATCTGCATTATCACCTAACCTATTTCCTGTTTTAATAATTCTTGTATAACCACCTGGCCTGTCACTAACTTTCTCTGATATCTCATCAAAAAGAACCTTAACAGTCTCTTTGTCTTGAAGATAAGAAAATACAACTCTACGACTATGCGTTGAGTCTGTCTTTGATTTTGTGATAATCGGTTCTACATATTGTCTAAGAGCCTTTGCTTTAGCAACAGTTGTAGATATTCTTTTATGTAAAATCAATGAAGATGCCATATTAGAAAGCAAAGCTTTTCTGTGTGATGCTGTCCTCCCAAGATGATTAAATCTTTTACCGTGTCTCATATCTATTTATTCTTCATCTAGTTTATACTTGGACAAATCCATCCCAAATGTAAGATTCTTGTCTGCAACTAACTGCTCTAATTCAGCTAACGATTTTTTGCCAAAATTTCTAAATTTCATCATATCTGAAATTTCCAATCTTACCAAATCACCCAATGATTTTACGTCGGCAGCCTTCAAACAATTATAAGCCCTTACCGAAAGGTCCATATCATTAAGAGCCGTTTTTAGCAATTTCCTCATATGTAGCAATTCCTCATCAACTGCTTCGGGTTCTCCCAGATCAGCGGATTCAAGAATCATTGTTTGATCACTAAACAGCATAAAATGTTTTATTAAAATATTAGCTGCAAGTTTTAAAGCGTTCTCAGGGTGGACAGATCCATCCGTTTCGATATCCAATACCAATTGCTCATAATCCGTCTTTTGCTCTACTCTTGTATTTTCCAGATTATACTTTACATTCTTTATTGGTGTGAAAATTGCATCTATTGGAATATACCCAAATATTTGTTCCGCTGGTTTATTGTCCTCAGCAGGAGCATAACCTCTTCCCTTCTCTATTGTTAATTCAATTTCAAAATCAGCAGAGTCATCTAAATTACAAATAACTAATTCAGGGTTTAAAATCTCATACGAAGAAGTCAAACTTGAAATATCACCTGCCTTAAATTGTGATTGATTCTTAATTGGGATAACAATTTTGTTATCGACGCTATCAGCAATTTTTTTGAATCTAACCATTTTTAGATTCATTATTATTTCCGAAACATCATCTACAACACCGTCTATTGTTGAAAATTCATGCAATATTCCGGGAATTCTTATTCCAGTAATAGCATAACCCTCTAATGAGGAAAGCAATATTCGCCTAAGGGCGTTACCTATTGTTACACCAAAACCTGGCTCCAATGGTTTGAATGTGAATAAGCCATGAAAGTCATCGGCTTTTTCCATTGTTACCTTTTCAGGCATTTGAAATGATAGTATTGACATATCTATTTTGTCTTAATTCAAGCTAATAAGAAAGATAATAATTACTTTGAGTAAAGTTCAACAATGAGTTGCTCCTGGATATTTTCAGGAATTTCCTCTCTTTCAGGAATACTCATAAATTTACCCGACTTCTCTGCATTGTCCCACTCTAACCAAGGATACTTTTGTGAGCGGTTACTAGTTAAACTATTAATTATAACCTCTAATGATTTGGACTTTTCTCTTACAGAAATGATATCACCTGTCTTTAAAGTATATGAAGAAATATTAACAATAACTTCATTTACTAATATGTGCTTATGCAAAACAAGTTGTCTAGCTCCCCTTCTTGTAGGAGATATTCCAAGCCTGAACACGACATTGTCCAATCTTGATTCAAGTAACTGCAGCAACACTTCACCAGTAATTCCACTTTTCCTGGAAGCCTTATGAAAAAGATTAGCAAATTGACGTTCTAATACACCATAAGTGTATTTTGCTTTTTGCTTTTCGTTAAGCTGAATAGCATATTCTGATTTCTTTTTTCTTCTTCCTCTTCCATGCTGACCAGGGCCATATGGTTTTTTTTGAACAGCTTTACTAGGTCCAAAAATCGGTTCATTGAATCTTCTAGCTACCTTTGACTTAGGTCCTCTATACCTTGCCATATTATTTATATATTAATTACCCTTAAACTCTTCTTCTTTTTGGAGGTCTACAACCATTGTGCGGAAGTGGAGTAACATCCGTAATTGTTGTAACTTCAATTCCTGTATTTTGTATAGTACGAATTGCTGATTCTCGTCCAGCCCCTGGCCCCTTTACAAATACTTCAACCTTTCTTAAACCAAGGTCATATGCTTTTTTAGCACAGTCTTCCGCTGCCATTTGAGCAGCATAAGGTGTGTTCTTTTTAGAGCCTTTAAAACCCATTTTTCCAGCAGAACCCCACGAAATTACTTGACCGACAGAATTTGTCATTGAAATAATGATATTGTTAAAGGAAGCTCTAATGTGGACCTGTCCTACAGACTCCACATTCACTACTCTCTTTTTGGCTTTATCTTTTCTTTTTTGTGCCATTTTATTTACAGTTACTTAATTGCTTTTTTCTTGTTGGCAATCGTTTTTCTTTTTCCCTTTCGGGTTCTGGAATTGTTTTTAGTATGTTGACCCCTTACTGGCAGTCCTCTTCTATGTCTTAATCCTCTGTAACAACCAATATCTAATAACCTTTTGATACTTAGTTGTATTTCAGATTTTAGTACACCCTCTACTTTAAAAGTCTCTGCAATTATAGTTCTAATAGAATTAGATTCTTCGTCAGACCAATCTTTTACAGCTTTATTTCTACTAATTTTACAACTGTCAAGTATTTTTTGCGCAGAACTTTTTCCTAACCCAAAAATATATGTTAATGCTATTTCTCCCCTCTTATTATCTGGGATATCAACTCCTGAAATTCTAGCCATAATTATCCTTGCCTTTGTTTAAATCTTGGATTTTTTTTGTTGATTATGTAAACTCTACCTTTTCGTCTCACAATCTTACAATCAATACTTCTTTTTTTAACAGATGCTCTAACTTTCATCAGTAATATTATTTATATCTGTAAACAATTCGACCTTTGGTAAGATCATAAGGTGACATTTCTAATTTAACCTTATCTCCTGGTAAGATCTTAATATAATGCATTCTCATTTTCCCAGAAATATGGGCCACTACTTTATGTCCATTTTCCAATTCTACACGGAACATTGCGTTGGATAATGCCTCGGCAATAGTACCATCTTGTTCAATTGAAGTTTGTTTGGCCATACTACTATTTAATATACAAGTTATTCATAAATCTAAGCAATAGCT
Organism: uncultured Roseivirgaceae bacterium; assembly: GCA_964507705.1. Lineage (GTDB taxonomy): Bacteria > Bacteroidota > Bacteroidia > Cytophagales > Cyclobacteriaceae > JAAUQL01. The sequence continues at coordinate 63,436 of CAZDRA010000007.1, forward strand.
ACCTGCGAACGCCCCTTTATTTTTCCCGATTTCATCATTCCTTCATAATGGCGCATCAACAAATAACTTTCAATTTGTTGCAATGTATCTAAAATTACACCAACCATTATTAATAAGGATGTACCCCCGTAAAAGGTGGCAAAACCTTGTGTAATTCCAACGATAACAGCAAATGCTGGTAAAATTGCAACAATAGCCAGAAATACGGAACCAGGTAAAGTAATTTTAGTTAAAATTCCATCTATGTATTCTGAGGTCTGTTTCCCTGGTTTTATTCCTGGCACAAAGCCTCCATTCCTTTTCATATCATCAGATATTTGAGTTGGATTAATTGTAATTGCAGTATAAAAAAATGTAAATACAATTATTAGAGTTGCCAATAGTATATTATAAGCTGGTGAGGTAAAACTGGCAAAGGCAAAACCTATGTTTGCAAAAAACTCATTTTTATCTGCAAAATAGTTTCCAAGCATCCCAGGTAGGAACATCAAAGCTTGAGCAAATATAATAGGCATTACTCCAGCAGAATTTACTTTTAGTGGTATATATTGTCGCTGACCTCCATAAACTTTATTCCCAACTATTTGCTTCGCATATTGAACAGGTATTTTTCTTACAGCCTGTGTCAAAGCAATTACAGCCATAACAACAAAAAATAAGGCAATTAGCTCGAGAAGAAATAATAGGGCTCCACTAAGTCCTTTAGAGACCATCTCCTTAAATATTTCTGCAGGCAGTCTCGATATTATGCCAATCATGATCAGCATCGAAATACCATTACCAATACCCTTGTCAGTTATTTTCTCCCCAAGCCACATACAGAATATTGTTCCTGAGGTCAAAATGATCATGGCTAAGAAAAAGAAAATAGTTTCATTTATTATTATTGCCTCACTTGCAATAGTCCCCTTGATATAAGCAACTGATTGCGATAGACAAATAAAAATTGTTAAAACACGAGTTATTTGATTTATCCTTTTCCTACCAGATTCGCCCTCTTTCTGCATCTTTTGAAAATAGGGCATCGCTACTGTCAATAATTGTATAACAATAGACGCAGATATATATGGCATTATACCAAGACCAAAAATAGATGCTTTACTAAATGCTCCTCCTAAGAATGTATCAAGTATTCCGAACATACCACCAACAGACTTTTGCAACTTGTCCGGATCAATACCTGGTAATACAATAAAAGAACCAAGACGATAAATTACTAAAAACCCAATTGTAATTAGTATTTTATCTCGAAGCTCTACTATCGACCAAATGTTCTTAAGAGTGGCTAAAAACTTTTTCATTTCAAATTTTACTTACGGAACCACCTAATTTTTCTATTGCTTCAGCAGCACTTGCTGAGAAAGCATGGGCTACCACATTAACCTTATTTGATATTGTCCCTCTTCCTAGTATTTTAACCAATTCATTTTTACCAACAACTCCGTTATCAATTAAAACTTCCAAGTCGATATTATCCTTCTTAATTTTTTCTGAAATTGCTTGAATAACATCAAGGTTTACAGCTTTATATTCTTTCCTGAACTTGTTTTTAAATCCAAATTTTGGGACTCTCCTTTGTAAAGGCATTTGCCCACCTTCAAATCCAATTTTCCTTGAATATCCAGATCTAGATTGAGCTCCATTATGACCTTTAGTTGAAGTCCCACCTCTACCAGACCCTTGTCCACGACCAATGCGCTTATTTTTTTTTATAGATCCAATTGCAGGTTTTAATGTATGTATCTTCATCCTTCCTATTTGCTTACGGATATTAAATGACTTACTTTATTGACCATCCCTAATATTTGGGGCGTGGCCTCTTTTTCAACTGTTCTATTAATTTTGCCTAATCCTAAAGCTTGAATAGTTAGCTTTTGATTTTTAGGTCTCTTTAATATGCTTCTAACTTGTGTAATCTTAATTATTGACATCTTATTCTATCCGTTAAAAACCTTTGATAATTCTATACCTCTTGCTTGCGAAACAGTAAAAGCATCTCGTAATTTTGATAATCCATTAAATGTGGCTTTAACTACATTGTGTGGGTTTGAAGATCCTTTTGATTTAGCCAATACGTCCTTCACGCCAGCACTTTCTAACACCGCTCTCATTGCACCTCCCGCAATAACTCCTGTACCTTGTGATGCTGGTTTCATTAGGACTAATCCTCCACCATATTTACCAATAACTTCATGAGGGATAGTTCCTTTTCTTACTGGAACTTTTACTAAATTTTTCTTAGCATCATCAATCCCCTTAGTAATAGCATCTGTTACCTCGTTAGCCTTACCTAGGCCATACCCAACTACCCCATTACCATTGCCTACAACAACGATTGCTGAAAAACTAAATCTACGGCCACCCTTTACAACTTTTGCAACTCTTTTTATCGCAACTACTTTCTCTTTAAGCTCAATTTCGCTAGCTTTTATTGATCTGATACTCTTTTGTGACATAGTTTTAGAATTTTAAACCACCTTCTCTGGCACCTTCAGCAAATGCTTTTAATTTACCATGATAGATATAACCGTTCCTATCAAATATTACACGTTCTATTCCATTTGACTTGGCCTTTTTAGCCAAGTTAACTCCTACCAACTTTGATTGGCTAACTCCAATATTGCTTTTAGTACCCAACTCTTTAGAATTTGAATAAGAAAGTGTTTGCCCAGTTACATCATTAATTAATTGAGCATAAAAGTTGGTATTACTTTTAAATACTGACAACCTTGGTCTTTCAGCTGTACCCTTAATTTTCTTTCTAATACTTCTTTTTATTCGTAATCTTCTTGTAGATTTATCAATTGCCATTTCCTATAATTATTTTGCAGCCGTTTTCCCAGCTTTTCTTCTAATAATTTCTCCAATAAATTTAATCCCTTTTCCTTTATAAGGTTCAATTTTTCTAAGAGATCTAATTTGCGCAGCAACCTGGCCAATTAATTGTTTGTCAATACCCTCTAATGTCACAGTTGGACTTTTTCCTTTTTTAGTTTCAGCAACAACTGTTAATTCCTCTGGTACTTGAAAAAATATACTATGAGAATGACCGAGATTTAACTCAAGGACTTTTCCTTGTGCTGCTGCTTTGTAGCCTACACCAACAAGTTCCAGTTCTTTTTTATAGCCTTTACTAACCCCTTCAACCATATTACTAACGAGAGATCGATAAAGACCATGCATAGCTTTATGTCTCTTTTGCTCTGTAGGTCTAACAAGAGTTAATACTCCACCTTCAATTTTAACCTTAATATCTAAGTCTATTTTTTCCGTTAGCATTCCTTTTGGCCCTTTAACTGATATGACATTACTATCACTTACTTCAGCTGTAATTCCAGCTAACAAATTAATAGGCTTATTCCCAATTCGTGACATCTTCTTTTAAATTAATAAACGTAACACAATACTTCTCCGCCTACATTTAACTTTTTAGCTTCCTTAGAAGTCATAACACCTTTTGATGTAGAAAGTATAGCAATCCCTAACCCATTTAATACTCTAGGTAACTCTTCGATACTAACATATTTTCTAAGCCCAGGCTTACTTATTCTTTCGATATGATTAATTGCAGACTGCTTAGATTCAGGATTGTATTTCAAGGCAATTTTTATTGTTCCTTGAGGTCCAACCTTTTCAATTTTAAAATTTTGTATGTAACCCTGATCATGTAATACCTTGGTTATTTCCTGTTTCAGATTTGAAGCAGGTATATTCACAATCCGGTGATTAGCCTTGATTGCATTTCTTACTATTGTCAGATAATCAGCAACTGGATCCATCTATTTTTCAAATTTTATTTTCACTACTTTTTCAAATGGCCTGCAAAGGTAAGATAATTTTATTAATTATCGTCTACCAACTTGCCTTTTTAATTCCTGGAATTTTACCATCATTTGCCATTTCACGAAATGTTACTCTTGAAATACCAAATTTTCTCATATATCCTTTAGGCCTTCCTGTTAATTTACATCTGTTGTGTAATCTAACAGCAGAAGAATTTTTTGGTAGCTTATCCAACCCTTCAAAATCTCCAGCAGCCTTTAACGCTGCTCTTTTTTCAGCAAATTTAGCTACTAATCTTTCTCTTTTTCTTTCTCTAGCTTTTAGTGATTCCCTTGCCATAAATTTAATTTTTTCGATTCATAAATGGAAACCCGAACGCTTTTAGCAATTCGTAACTTTCTTCATCAGTATTGGCATTGGTCACAATAGTGATGTTCATACCAGATATTTTATTTACTTTGTCTATACTAATTTCTGGGAATATTATTTGCTCCTTTACACCCAATGTATAATTTCCTCGTCCATCAAAACCCTTATCACTAATTCCCCTAAAATCTCTTACTCTGGGTAAAGCAACATTTGTTAAACGGTCCATGAATTCATACATTCTATCTCCACGTAATGTAACCCGAGCACCAATAGCCATTCCGTCTCTCAACTTAAAATTAGAAATCGATTGCTTAGCAATTGTTTTAACAGCCTTTTGTCCAGTAATTGTTGTCAATTCCTCAACACCTATGTCTACTGCTTTCTTGTCGGTAACTCCATCCCCAATTCCTTTATTTATTGCAATTTTAAGCACTTTTGGAACTTGCATAACGGATTTATACTGAAATTTTTCCTTCAATGCAGGAACTATTTCCTTACTATATTTTTCTTTTAATTTTGGATTAGCCATTATTAATTAATTCTCCTGTTTTTTTAGAAAATCTTTGCAGTTTACCATCTTTGTTTGTTTTACGACCAACTTTAGTTGCTTCGCCGGTAGTTGGATCAATAATCATAATATTACTGATGTGTATTGATGCTTCTGTTTTTTCAATACCTCCCTCAGGATTATTTGCTGAAGGCTTCACGTGTTTAGTAATCATATTGACACCTTCAATTATAGCACGGTTCTTCTCCTTAAAAACCTCCAATACTACACCTTTTTTGCTCTTATAATTTCCGGCAATAATTGTTACGTTATCACCCTTTCTAACATGAGCTTTTAAGCTCTTTTTTACTTTCTTAATCATTTTATAGAACTTCAGGTGCCAATGATACAATTTTCATAAATTGCTTATCTCTCAATTCTCTTGCAACAGGCCCAAATATTCTTGTTCCTCTTGGCTCATCATTTGGTGTGAGTAAAACCACTGCATTATCTTCAAATCTGATATAAGATCCATCCTTTCTTCTAATCTCTTTCTTAGTTCTTACAACAACAGCTCTTGAAACTGTTCCTTTCTTTAAAGAGCTCGAAGAGAGCGCAGACTTGACAGTAACAATAATTTTATCTCCAATAGAAGCATATCTTCTTTTTGTACCTCCTAATACCCTGATACATAAAACCTCCTTTGCGCCACTATTATCGGCAACATTAAGGCGCGACTCTTGCTGAATCATACTATTTAGCTTTTTCTATAATTTCAACTAATCTCCAACGCTTGTTCTTACTAAGTGGTCGAGTCTCCATAATCTTTACAGTATCTCCTACACCACATTCGTTTTTATCATCATGCGCCATGAACTTTGTAGTTTTACCTATGAATTTTCCATAAATAGCATGTTTAACCTTTCTACTGACCGCTATAGTTATAGACTTTTCCATGCTGCTACTTAAAACAATTCCTATTCTTTCCTTTCTAAGATTTCTGATTTCCATAATTAATTGATTTTTACAGGTTCCTTAGTATTCAATATCGTTAGAATTCTAGCAATTGTTATTCTCGTAACTTTAATCTTCATTGGATTTTCAATTGGAGAAATTGCATGCGCAAACTTTTGCTTTTGCAAAATTTCTCTTTCACTTAACAATCTTTGGTTAAGCTCTTCAATAGATAAAGTATTTAAATCCGAATTTTTCATTTTACTCTACGTAATCTTTTCTCACTACAAATTGGGTTTTTATAGGCAACTTCTGAGCTGCTAATCTTAAGGATTCTTGCGCTAACTTCCTTGAAGTTCCGCCTGATTCGAACATTATTGTACCAGGCTTAACAACAGCTACCCAATATTCAGGGTTACCTTTACCTTTACCCATTCTTACTTCAGCTGGCTTTTTTGTTATTGGTTTATCTGGAAAAATTCTAATCCAGACTTGACCTTCCCTTTTCATAGCTCTTGTAACCGCAACTCTGGCTGCTTCAATCTGTCGACTGGTTATCCAACCTGATTCCAAAGCCTTTATTCCAAAAGATCCAAAGGAAATTGTATGACCGCGTTGCGCAATGCCCTTTACGCGTCCTTTTTGCATTTTCCTAAATTTTGTCCTTTTAGGTTGTAACATCTTACTCTATTTTCTAATTATTAATTTCTTCTCCTTTTAGGAAGTTCATTTCTTCTACCTCTTCCTCCACGATTACCTGCTCCTCTATTGCCTTGATTCGGACTTCCTACATTTGGTGAAAGGTCTCTTTTACCATATATCTCACCTTTAAATATCCAAACTTTAATACCGATTTTTCCATACACCGTTTGTGACTCTGATATAGCGTAATCGATATCTGCACGTAAAGTGTGTAAAGGAATTCTACCATCCTTATACTGCTCTGTGCGTGCCATTTCTGCTCCACCAAGTCTTCCTGATGCCTTAATTTTTATACCTTGAGCTCCTACTCTCATTGCAGATGCAATAGCTTGCTTCATTGCTCTTCTATAAGATATCCTTGCTTTTAACTGCTGTGCAATTGATTCACCAACTAATTTAGCATCAAGTTCAGGCCTTTTTATTTCAAAAATATTAATTTGAACGTCCTTACCAGTAATCTTTTTTAGCTCTTCTTTTATCTTATCAACTTCTGCTCCACCTTTTCCAATTACTACTCCTGGACGAGCTGTGTGAATAGTAAGGGTTATCCTTTTTAGTGTCCTTTCAATTATAATTTTAGATATTCCTCCTTTGGGAATTCTAGCTACAATATAATTTCTAATTTTTTGATCTTCTACTAATTTTTCGGAGAAATTCTGACCTCCATACCAATTGGAATCCCAACCTTTTACAATTCCCAATCTTAGACCTGTCGGATTAACTTTCTGTCCCATTTTATTCTTTAGTGTCGTTTACTTCCTTGCTCATTGCCTCTGAAGAAACATTTGAACTATCAATAATTAAAGTCACATGATTTGATCTTTTACGAATCCGATGTGCTCTACCCTGAGGAGCTGGCCTAAAACGCTTTAACATTTTTCCTCCATCAACCGTAATTGATTTAATATATAATTCAGCATCCTCCAACCTAGCATCTTCATTTGAATTTTGCCAATTAGATATTGCCGAAAGAAGTAATTTTTCAAGTCTTGCAGCTCCTTCTTTTGCCTCAAACTTTAACAAGCTTAAAGCTCTATTTACTTTCTTACCCCTAATTAAATCAGCTACCATTCTCATTTTTCGAGGAGAAGTAGGTACGTTTTTCAGTTTCGATACTGCTTCCATTATTACTATCTTTTTCCTTTATCTTTTTTGGATATATGACCTCTAAAATTTCTAGTAGGTGCAAATTCTCCAAATTTATGCCCTACCATATTTTCTGTTACATATACCGGGATAAATTTATTTCCATTGTGAACTGCAAATGTATGACCAACAAAATCCGGTGAGATCATCGACCTTCTCGACCAAGTCTTTATAACTGATTTTTTACCAGACTCATTCATGGTTTGCACCTTATTATCAAGTCTGTAATCAATATATGGTCCTTTTTTTAGTGATCTTCCCATTTTAATTACTTCTTACCTATAATTAATCTATTTGAATACTTTTTCTTGTTTCTTGTTTTAAATCCCTTAGCAGACAGACCTGTTCTTGACCTTGGATGTCCTCCTGATGCTCTGCCTTCTCCACCACCCATTGGATGATCTACTGGATTCATAACCACACCTCTTACCCTAGGTCTTCTACCCAACCATCTGTTTCTTCCAGCTTTTCCAAGCCTTACATTCATATGATCACTGTTGCCTACTGAACCAATGGTCGCAAAGCATTTAACTAGCACCATTCTCATCTCACCAGAAGGTGCCTTTATTGTAGCATATTTACCTTCCCGAGCTAAAAGCTGAGCATAGGAACCAGCACTTCTCGCTATGGCAGCTCCACATCCTGGCCTTAACTCAATATTATGTATAATTGTACCTAAAGGGATATTTGAAAGTTGAAGGCAATTCCCAAGATCAGGAACAACATTCTCTCCCGAAATAATTTCCATTCCCACTTTCAAACCTTCTGGTGCAAGAATATAAGATTTTGCACCGTCCTTATAATAAAGCAAAGCAATTCGAGATGATCGATTTGGATCATATTCAATCGCCTTTACTATTGCAGGTATACTAAATTTATTCCGTTTGAAATCAATTATTCTTAGTCGTTTTTTATGACCACCACCAAGATATCTCATGGTCATTTTACCCGTATTATTTCTTCCTCCTGATCTTTTATGAGCACTTATCAGAGATTTCTCAGGAGAGTTCTTGCTAATTTCGTCAAAAACAGGAGCAATTCTAAATCTTTGTCCTGGTGTAATTGGTCTAAGTTTTCTAACAGCCATCTTTTAATCAATTTAAATACTACCGTAAAAATCTATGACATCCCCTTCAGCTAAAGTTACAATAGCTTTTTTATAAGATGGTGACCTACCCTTAATCAACCTTGAATTCGTTTGTCTGGATTTTATCTTACCCAAATATCGCATAGTTGCCACTTTTTCTACTGTGACACCATACATCTTTTCCACCGCACCTTTAATCTCAATTTTATTTGAAGTTTTATCCACTACAAATCCGTACTTTCCTTTTTCATTAAGTTCAGATATCTTCTCTGTTACTAATGGCTTTTTTAAAACTGTCATTATAAATTAATTCAATATATTTTCAATTTTTCCAATAGACCCTTCAAATAATACTAATTTATCAGCATTTATAACATCATAGGTATTTATCTCATTTGCCAATACTACTTTCGCATTTGGAATATTTCTATCAGAAAGAATAATGTTTTTATCAACATCTGGAATAACCAATAATATCTTTTTATTCAAAATTGAAAGATTATTTAAGATATCAATGTATGATTTTGTTTTTGGTTGATCAAGACTGAAATCTTCAATTATAGTTAAATCCTTCTCAATAACTTTGTAAGAAAGAGCAGATTTTCTAGCCAAGATTTTGACCTTTTTATTTAATTTAAAACTATAATCTCGGGGTCTTGGTCCAAATACTCTTCCTCCGCCTCTCAATATTGGCGACTTTACGCTACCCATTCTTGCTGTACCAGTACCTTTTTGCTTTTTAACCTTTCTTGTAGATCCGGTGATTTCTGCCCGTTCTTTAGATTTATGAGTTCCTTGTCTTTGATTTGCCTGATATTGCTTTACTACCAAATAAATCGCATGATCACTTGGTTCTATTTTAAAAATATCATTATTAAGCTTAGCTTTTCGGCCTGTATCTTCACCTTTTTTATTAATAATCGCAATATTCATCTCCATTATTTTTCTAATACAACATATGAATTCTTGCTTCCTGGCACAGACCCACTCAATAATATGAGGTTCTTTTCAGAAATTATTTTCATTACTCTAAGATTAATAACCTTAACTCTATTTCCTCCCATTCTTCCAGCCATTTTCATGCCTTTAAAGACCCGTGCTGGATAAGAACAAGCTCCAATCGCCCCAGGAGCTCTTAATCTGTTGTGTTGGCCATGCGTTGCTTGACCTACGCCTGCAAAGTTATGCCTTTTAACAACACCTTGAAATCCCTTTCCTTTTGAAGTACCAATAGCATCAAGAAATTCTCCTTCAACAAATACTTCATTTACTGAAATTTCATTGCCCACTTTAACAAGATCTTTAAATTCCTCTCTGAAATTTCTAAACTCAACTACTTTCTTTTTAGGAGTAGTATTTGCATTGGAAAAATGTCCCATGAGTGCTTTAGTGGTGTTTTTTGATTTTTTTTCACCGTAAGATAACTGGACGGCTTTGTAACCATCAGTCTCGCTATTCTTCACTTGCGTTACTATACATGGACCAGCTTCTATTACTGTGCATGCGACGTTTTGTCCATTGGCACTAAAGACACTAGTCATACCTATTTTTTTCCCAATTATACCAGACATTTTTTACGGTAAAATGTAATGTTTAATAAATAAATTATAGCCCTTTTTATAAAGGTTTGCAAAGATACAAAAATCGAGTCCAATTACAAGTCTGAAGCCTGATTTTACAATCTATTTTTTTAAAGAAAAACCAATATTGATTTTTCAAAATATATGCTTTAGACTTTGATTTCAACATCAACGCCACTAGGAAGCTCTAACTTCATTAGTGCATCCACAGTTTTTGTACTATTTGAGTATATATCGACTAATCGTTTATACGTAAATAGTTGAAATTGCTCTCTTGACTTTTTGTTGACATGAGGTGATCTCAAAACTGTAAATATTTCCTTTTTTGTGGGTAATGGAATTGGTCCACTAACAACTGCTCCTGTAGTTTTTACTGCTCTTACTATTTTTTCAGATGATTTGTCAACCAAATTGAAATCGTAAGATTTGAGCTTAATTCTAATTTTCTGGGTCATATCATTTAATATTAACCTTCTCCTTTTGATTTTTTAATAATTTCTTCTTGTAATCCTGAAGGGACCGGACTGTAATGTGCAAATGTTAAAGATGCAGATGCTCTACCTGAAGATATTGTACGCAAATCAGTTACATATCCAAATAATTCCGACAATGGCACGTCTGATTTAACAATTTGCGCACCAGCTTTGCTATCCATTCCCTTCATAATCCCGCGTCTTTTATTGAGGTCTCCAGTAACTGGTCCTGTATATTCTTCTGGTGTAACAACTTCTACAGACATGATCGGTTCAAGCAATTGAGGCTTAGCTTTTTTTGTTGCCGATCTGAATCCCATGCGTGCAGCCAATTCAAAAGATAGTGTATCTGAATCAACATCATGAAAAGATCCATGAAATAGCCTAACTTTCAAACTTTCAACTGGAAATCCCGCTAAAGGTCCATTCTTCATTGCACTTTTAAAGCCTTTTTCAACTGCAGGTATAAATTCACGAGGAATTGCTCCTCCTACAATTTTATTAACAAACTCTAGGCCTTCCTTTCCGTCCTCCCTAGGGCTCATCTCAAATACTATATCTGCAAATTTTCCTCTTCCGCCTGATTGCTTTTTATATACTTCTTTATGCTCTACAGGAATTGTAATGCATTCCTTATAAGCAACTTGTGGCGCGCCCTGATTAATTTCGACACCAAATTCACGCTTTAGTCTATCAATAATTATTTCTAAATGGAGTTCCCCCATACCTTTCAATATGGTTTGGCCTGTTTCATCATCGGTGTTCACCCTAAGCGTTGGATCCTCTTCAAGCAGTTTAGAAATTGCAATTCCAAGTTTATCAACATCAGCTTGCGTTTTCGGTTCAATTGCATAACCAATAACTGGTTCAGGAAATGTCATTGATTCTAACACAATTTTATGTTTCTCATCAACTAGTGAATCACCAGTCTTGATATTCTTAAATCCTACCCCTGCAGCTATATCTCCTGCATGGACTTGATTAATAGGATTTTGCTTATTTGAATGCATTTGCATCAGTCTCGAAATCCTTTCTTTTTTTTCTGTTCTCATATTAAAAACATAAGAACCAGCATCAAGCTTACCTGAATAAACACGAAAAAATGCTAATCTTCCAACAAATGGGTCAGTTGCAATTTTAAATGCTAATGCTGAAAAAGGCTCATCTTCACTTGCCTTTCTTATTTCTTCTTTTTGAGTATATGGATTTATACCGACTAACGGTGGTAGATCAACTGGAGAAGGCAGATACTCACAAACTGCATCCAATAAAGACTGTACTCCTTTATTTTTAAAAGCAGAGCCAACTAGCACTGGAGAAAATGACATATCAATAACAGCTTTTCGGATGGCAGCCATCATTTCTTCAGGTGTTATTGATTCTGGATCATCAAAAAACTTCTCAAGGAGTTCATCGTCATATTCTGCGACACTTTCTACAAGTTTTTGTCTCCACTCAACTACTGTTTCAATTAGATCGTCAGGAATTGGGACCTCTTCATAAGTCATTCCTTTATCCTCCTCGTTCCATATTATTCCTTTATTGGTGATTAAATCAACTACACCAACAAAAGAGTCTTCCGATCCAATAGGAACTTGAAGTGGGACAGGATTTGCTTTTAGTTTCTCACGAATATCTTCAACGACATTAAAAAAATCGGCACCTGCTCTATCCATTTTATTTACAAAGCAGATTCTAGGAACATTATATTTATCGGCTTGTCTCCAAACAGTTTCGGATTGAGGTTCAACACCTGAAACCGCACAAAAAAGAGCAACTGCTCCATCTAACACTCTTAGTGACCGCTCAACTTCTACAGTGAAATCAACATGGCCAGGGGTGTCAATAATATTTATATTATAATTGTTAGTTTCGTCTATAACCTTGCCTTGTTCGGTTGGATATTTCCAATAAGTAGTAGTGGCTGCAGAAGTAATGGTTATTCCTCTTTCCTGCTCTTGCTCCATCCAATCCATTACTGCACCTCCATCGTGAACCTCACCAATCTTATGAGTTAGACCAGTATAATACAATATTCTTTCAGTGGTGGTAGTTTTCCCAGCATCAATATGTGCCATGATGCCAATATTTCTCAAATATTTTAAATTCTTCTTTGCCATTTTAATTTAAAACCTGAAATGTGAAAAAGCTTTATTTGCTTCAGCCATTCTATGGATATCATCCTTTTTCTTAACCGAAGAGCCTTCTCCTTTGGAAGCAGCAATAATTTCTCCTGCCAACCTTAGAACCATAGTTTTTTCTCCCCGCAGCCTCGCATAATTGATTAACCATTTAATTCCCAACGCTACTTTTCTTTCTGGACGTACTTCTCTGGGTACTTGAAATGTTGCACCACCTACTCTTCTACTTTTAACCTCAACAGCTGGCATAACATTATTTAAAGCTGTCTTCCAGACATCTAATCCATTTTCGTTAGTCTTTTCCTTAACTAATTCAACGGCATCATAAAAAATGGAATATGCTATATTCTTTTTACCATTTACCATAAGATAATTCACAAATTTTGTGACCAATGTTTCCTGAAATTTTGGATCAGGTAAAATGTATCTCTTTTTAGGTTTCGCCTTTCTCATTCTATAATATAATTATTTGTTTTTAGGCCTCTTTGTACCATACTTAGATCTCCCTTGTAATCTTCCTTCCACACCAGCGGTATCTAATGCACCTCTAATAATATGATATCTTACACCAGGAAGATCCTTTACTCGACCACCTCTAATCAAAACAATCGAGTGCTCTTGCAAATTGTGGCCTTCGCCCATAATGTAAGCATTCACTTCTTTTGTATTCGTAAGTCTAACTCTTGCTACTTTTCTCATTGCAGAATTAGGCTTTTTGGGAGTAGTTGTATATACCCTCGTACATACACCTCTTCTTTGCGGGCAGGCATCAAGTGCTCTAGACTTTGACTTACTGGTTATTTTCTTTCTACCTTTTCTTACTAATTGTTGTATAGTAGGCATACTATTATTATATTAATTTATATCACTATATTTTTTGGGACTGCAAATGTAGGTATTTAGAATTTATTAAAAAATGATTTTCAATAAAAATCAAGCCTCACCAACTGTGCCTCCAAAATTCATTGGGAATTTTGGAGCATCATCAGTTTTTTTAATTTGACCAAAACTATCCTCATACTTTTCTATATTATCTTTTAAAGCAAATAGCAACCTTTTTGCATGCTCAGGTGTAACTACAATCCTTGATTTAACTTTTGCCTTTGGAACACCAGGCATTAATCGGATAAAGTCAATTACAAATTCACTATTTGAATGTGCTATCATTGCTAAGTTAGCATATACACCTTCAGCTATTTCCTCAGAGAGCTCAATATTTATTTGATTTTTTAAGTTTTCTTTTTTTTGAGAATCCATACTAAATCTTGGTTATTGGCTCTTCATCAACTTTGTTAAATTCTTCTTTTGATGCTAACAAGGCATCAAATTCCTTTTGCGAAGTAACTATCATATTCCCATACTTTCTAACTCCCGTACCTGCAGGAATTAAATGACCAACGATAACATTTTCCTTTAACCCTTTCAAGTAATCTGCTTTTCCTTTTATAGAAGCCTCGCTTAATACCTTGGTTGTTTCCTGAAATGACGCTGCAGATATAAAACTCTCTGTCCCCAAGGATGCCTGTGTAATTCCTTGCAAAGTCGGCTTTGATACTGCCGGTTGAGCATCTCTAACTTCAATTGGCTTCATGTCTCTTCTTTTCAAACTTGACTTCTCGTCTCTCAGTCTCCTACTACTAATAATTTGGCCAGCTTTAAGCGTATCTGAATCTTTCGGGTCCACAACAACCTTCATATCAAGAATAGCATCATTCTCTTCTCTAAATATCCATTTATCTACAATCTGACCATTCAAAAAACTTGTATCACCTGAGTCAACAATTGACACTTTTTGCATCATTTGTCTTACTATTGCTTCTATATGTTTATCATTTATTTTTACACCCTGCAATCTATATACTTCCTGAATCTCATTGACAAGATATTCCTGGACAGCTGTTGGACCTTTAATTGCCAATATATCTGCTGGAGTAATAGCACCATCTGACAAGGCCATACCAGCCCTAACAAAGTCATTATCCTGAACAAGAATATGCTTGGATAAGGAAACTAAGTATCGCTTTTTTACACTATCTTTTGATTCAATGTATATCTCTCTATTTCCTCTTTTAATTCCACCATATGTTACTACTCCATCAATTTCACTTACTGTAGCTGGGTTAGATGGATTCCTCGCTTCAAACAATTCGGTGACTCTTGGAAGGCCTCCTGTTATGTCTCTCGATTTTCCCATGGTTCTTGGGATTTTCACCAAAACTTGCCCGGCGATTATTTTTTCTCCATCACTTACAGCCAAGTGAGCTCCTACTGGGATATTGTAAGAAATATCATCTTCCTTTGTCTCAATAATCAATGCAGGATTTTTAGTTTTATCTTTTGAATCAATTACAACTTTTTCCCTGTGCCCTGTTTGTTCATCAGAAATTTCTCTATAAGTTAAATTTTCTTCAATCATATCATACTTTATAACTCCATCTAATTCTGTGAGAATTACTGCGTTATACGGATCCCAATAGCAAAGCTCCTGATCTTTTTTAACTTTATCTCCATCTTTCACCTTAAGGAATGCCCCATATGGAACATGATTACTAATTAAAACTTTCTTAGATTTTGGGTCTATTATTTTAATTTCACCAGAACGACCCATTACAACCGTGGCATCATTTCCATCATTATCAGTAGTTCCTAATGATCGCAATTCTTCAAATTCAACTACTCCAGCAAATTTTGCTTTAATTCTAGCATCAACAGCAATATTTGAAGCTGTACCACCAACATGAAAAGTTCTTAGTGTTAGTTGGGTACCTGGCTCACCAATTGACTGGGCAGCAATTACTCCAACAGCCTCACCCAATTGAACCATTTTTCCTGTCGCTAAATTTCTTCCATAACATCTGACACAAACTCCTTTTTTAGTTTCGCACGTCAAAACAGATCGAATTTCAACTTCTTCTATACTTGTTCCTTCAATCTTTCTTGCTATATCCTCATCAATTTCTGTATTGGAGGGTACAATTAGCTCTTCAGTAAGTGGGTCAAATATGTCATGTACAGTAACTCTACCAAGGATTCTTTCAGATAGAGATTCAACTATATCTTCATTATCCTTAAGAGCTGTTACTACAATACCTCTTAAGGTATCACAATTTTCTTCGTTGACTACCACGTCTTGTGATACATCTACTAATCTCCTTGTCAAATAACCTGCATCAGCTGTTTTTAAAGCAGTATCTGCCAATCCTTTCCTTGCGCCATGGGTGGAAATAAAATATTCGATTACGTCAAGGCCTTCCTTAAAATTTGAAAGAATTGGATTTTCAATGATTTCTCCAACAGATCCAACAAGGTTTTTTCGCGGCTTTGCCATTAATCCTCGCATACCTCCTAGTTGCCGAATTTGCTCTCTAGACCCACGTGCACCTGAGTGCATCATCATATAAATTGAGTTGAACCCCTTCTTGTCCTCCTCCAACTGCTTCATCAAAGTCCCAGTAATTTGAGAATTAATTCTTGTCCATATGTCAATTACCTGATTATATCTTTCATTATCAGTGATAAGACCCATCAAATAGTTATTCCATACTTCATCGACTTCACTTTTGGCCTCATTTATTAATTTATCCTTTACTTCAGGTATCATTACGTCATTAAGTCCAATAGATAGCCCTCCTTTATAGGCTTCTTGAAATCCTAATGTTTTTATATCATCAAGAAATTTAGCAGTATTATCCATTCCTGTAATTTTGAAAATTCCAGAAATAATTACTTGCAACTTTTTCTTTGTCAATAACTCATTTACATATCCAACTTCTTGCGGAACATGTTGGTTAAATAAAACTCTACCGGCAACTGTTTCTAAAATACTTGATTCAAGTTCGCCATCATCATTCCTAATTTTAGTTCTGACATTTATATATGCATGCTTGGATACTTTTCCTTCATTAAGAGCAATAATCACCTCTTCAGATGAGTAAAAATTCATTCCTTCCCCAAGTTCCGGATTCCTTTTTGTTCCTCTTCTTCCTTTTGTCACATAATATAATCCCAATACCATATCTTGAGAAGGAACGGTAATTGGAGCTCCATTTGCAGGATTCAAAATATTGTGTGAGGCTAACATGAGTATAGATGCTTCTAACACGGCTTCTTGCCCAAGAGGTACATGAACTGCCATTTGATCACCATCAAAATCAGCATTAAATGCTGTACAAGCTAATGGGTGCAACTGAATTGCTTTACCTTCAATTAATTTTGGTTGAAATGCTTGAATACCCAACCTGTGAAGTGTTGGCGCTCTATTTAACAATACAGGATGCCCTTTTAAAACATTTTCAAGAATATCCCAAACTACCGGATCTTTTCTATCAACTATTTTTTTGGCAGATTTAACCGTTTTTACAATACCTCGTTCAATTAACTTCCTAATAATAAAAGGCTTGAAAAGCTCGGCGGCCATATTTTTTGGCAATCCACATTCGTGTAATTTCAATTCAGGACCAACAACTATTACTGATCTACCTGAATAGTCTACCCTTTTTCCAAGCAAGTTTTGACGGAAGCGACCTTGCTTACCTTTAAGCATATCACTTAAAGATTTAAGTGCTCTATTTCCATCCGATCTTACGGCATTTACCTTTCTTGAGTTATCAAAAAGAGAATCCACTGCTTCTTGTAGCATTCTTTTTTCATTCCTAAGTATAACTTCAGGTGCTTTTATATCAATTAATCTTTTCAGTCGATTGTTTCGAATAATTACTCGACGATAAAGGTCATTTAAATCCGATGTTGCAAATCTACCACCATCCAAAGGAACAAGTGGTCTTAGTTCTGGCGGTATAACTGGCACCATTCTTATAATCATCCATTCAGGTCTATTTTCTATCCTTGTACGCGCATCCCTGAATGCTTCTACTACCCTTAACCTTTTTAAGGCTTCTGCTTTTCTTTGTTGCGAAGTGTCAGTAGCTGCTTGGTGTCTTAATTGATAAGACAATTCATCCAAATTAATTCTAGCTAATAACATTACAAGAGCATTTGCTCCCATTTTAGCAATAAATTTCTCAGGGTCATCATCATCTAACATTTGATTTTCCCTTGGCAACTTATCAAGTATGTCAAGATATTCATCTTCTGTAAGATAATCCATTTTAGCTAAGCCATCCTCTTCTTTAATCCCAGGCTGGATAATCACATATCTTTCGTAGTATATAATCTGGTCAAGCTTTTTTGTAGGCAAACCAAGTAAGTAACCAATCTTATTGGGAAGCGATCTGAAATACCAAATATGTGCTACAGGTACGACCAATTCAATATGACCCATCCTTTCTCTCCTGACTTTCTTTTCTGTAACCTCAACACCACATCGATCACAAATAATGCCTTTGTATCTTATCCTTTTATATTTGCCACAATGACATTCCCAATCTTTGACAGGTCCAAATATGCGTTCGCAAAACAGCCCTCCCATTTCTGGCTTATAAGTTCTATAATTTATAGTTTCAGGTTGCGTTACCTCACCATGACTACTTTCCAAAATGGATTCTGGTGATGAAAGACTAATAGTTACCTTTGAAAAGTCACCTTTTAGTTTTTTGTTTTTTCTGAATGCCATATTTAATAAGTCTTTTATATTTTTTTACCCTTTGAGGATTGAGTTTTTTATTCTAAAGTAATTTCAAGTGCAAGCCCACGTAATTCATGTACTAATACATTGAATGATTCTGGAATATTAGGTTTTAGCATATTTTCACCTTTTACAATCGCTTCATAAGCTTTTGCCCTTCCAACTACATCATCAGATTTAATTGTGAGAATTTCTTGTAATACATTTGCAGCGCCAAAGGCTTCAAGTGCCCAAACTTCCATCTCGCCAAATCTTTGTCCACCAAATTGTGCTTTACCGCCAAGTGGCTGTTGAGTAATAAGAGAATATGGCCCAATAGATCTTGCATGCATTTTATCATCAACAAGGTGTCCCAATTTTAACATATATATTTTACCTACAGTTACCTTTTGATCAAACTTATGACCAGTTAACCCATCATATAGGTAGGTTCTACCAAAATCAGGAAGCTTTGCAGATTTCAATTCTTGTTCCACATCCTGCATTGATGCACCATCAAAAATTGGTGTAGCATATTTTTTCCCTAATATCTCGCCTGCCCAACCTAATACTGTTTCATATATCTGACCAAGGTTCATTCTTGATGGTACGCCAAGAGGATTAAGAACGATGTCAACGGGTGTCCCATCTTTAAGAAACGGCATATCTTCCTGCCGTACAATCTTCGCAACAACGCCCTTATTTCCATGGCGTCCAGCCATTTTATCTCCAACCTTTAACTTTCTTTTTTTCGCAATATAAACTTTGGCTAGTTGAACAATTCCTGTAGGAAGTTCATCTCCTACTTCAAGGGTGAACCTTTGGCGCTTAAATTCCCCCGAATATTCATTCCTTTTAATTGTATATTTTTTTATGAGTCCTACTATTAGACTATTTATTTTTACATCTGTAGTCCAATTGTCATAATTTAAGTCAGTAATCAAATTTACTTCTTCTTGTACATTGTAATTACTTTCGTCACGATATACATTTCTTTCTGGAAAGAATTTCTCCTCAATTACTTTGGCGCTGAACTTAACACCCTTACTTAATATTTCATCACCAAATTTATGAGTAACACCTTGCGAAATCTTACCCTCCAATAATATATTAAGTTTGTCAATCATTTTAGATCTAACCCTTAGTAGATCTTTGCTGTATATTCCTTTAAGTACTTCTACGTCCTTCTTAGATTTTGCGCGTAATTCTTTATCTTTTTTGGGTCTTGAAAAAAGCTTGGTTTCAATAATTACACCTTGAAGCGACGGAGAAGCTTTTAAAGAGGCATCTTTTACATCACCTGCTTTATCACCAAATATTGCCCTTAGAAGCTTTTCTTCTGGAGTTGGGTCCGTTTCGCCTTTTGGCGTAATTTTCCCAACAAGTATATCTCCTTCTTTTACATCCGCACCAATTCTAATAATTCCATTTTCGTCAAGATTTTTTACTGCCTCTTCACTAACATTTGGAATTTCAGAAGTAAGTTCTTCTTCTCCTCTTTTTGTATCCCTAACTTCCAAGTCAAATTCATCAATATGTACGGAAGTAAAAATATCATCTCTCACTACACTTTCAGATATTACAATTGCATCTTCAAAATTGTATCCCTGCCAAGGCATGAACGCAACCTTTAAGTTTCTACCAAGTGCTAATTCTCCTTCTTCGGTTGCATATCCTTCACAAAGCGGCTGACCCTCAGAAACTTTATTTCCTTTAAATACTAAAGGTCTAAGGTTTATACAAGTATCCTGGTTTGTTCTTCTGAATTTAATTAACTCATAAGTTTTTACGTCACTATCAAAACTAATTAATTTTTGATCTTCATTTAATTCGTATTTAATAGAAATTTTATTAGCATCAACGTATTCTACAATCCCATTTCCTTCTGCAAGAATCAATGATCTGCTATCAAGTGCAACTCTTTTTTCCAATCCGGTACCAACAATTGGGGCTTGAGGTTTCATTAACGGAACTGCTTGCCGCATCATATTAGAACCCATCAAGGCTCTATTTGCATCATCATGTTCCAGAAATGGTATTAATGATGCTGCTACAGAAACAATTTGGTTTGGAGCAACATCCATATAAGACACTTCATTTTTTTCTACAATTGGAAAATCACCCTCAAATCTCGCTTTTACTTTTTCATTAATAAATAAGCCATCGTCCTTCAAAGGTGCATTTGCCTGCGCAATGTTATGCGTATCTTCTTCTTCTGCAGTCAAATAAATTACATCACTTGACATATTCACTTTACCGCTAACTGATTTACGATATGGGGTCTCAATGAATCCCATTCCATTGACCTTTGCATGTACACAAAGTGAAGAAATAAGACCAATATTTGGACCTTCTGGAGTTTCAATTGTACATAACCTTCCATAGTGAGTATAATGCACATCTCTAACTTCAAACCCAGCTCTTTCTCTAGATAGTCCACCGGGCCCAAGAGCTGACATTCTCCTTTTATGAGTTATTTCAGCTAATGGATTTGTTTGATCCATAAACTGAGACAATTGATTCGTACCAAAGAAAGAATTAATAACTGACGATAAAGTTCTTGCGTTTATTAAATCAGTCGGCTTAAACTCCTCATTATCTCTTACATTCATTCTCTCCTTAATGGTTCTTGCCATTCTTGCAAGACCAACCCCAAATTGAGAATATAACTGTT
>CAZDRA010000008.1:0-80349 GCA_964507705.1 uncultured Roseivirgaceae bacterium
TGGAAGAACCATACAATAGTGAAGGTTTATTGAACCATCATCGAGGAGATGGAACCAATCACATATCCAGGACGGGAGACGAATATTATGATATCGCACCAGTATTTGATTATCAAAAAATTCCGGGAGCAACCATTATGCAAAAAAAACAGCTGCCATCCGAAAAGGAAATTCAGAAACTGGGACTGACTGATTTTGTTGGTGCAGTTACAGATGGAGATTATGGAACTGTCGCGTTTGATTTTAAAAGTCCGCACGATCCTTTAATTGCCAGAAAAGCCTGGTTCTTTTTTGATGATGAATATGTTTGTTTGGGAGCAGGAATTTCCAGCCGTAAAAAGCTGCCTGTTGTCACCACACTTAATCAATGCCTCCTTCGAGATGATGTGACTATTTCCATACAAAACGAAAAATCTGTTATTGAAAAGGGGGTGAGCAAGTTCGCAAATGTTGATTGGGTATTCCAGGATGGAATTGGGTATGTTTTTCCAAAACCGGCAACAGTAAATATTAAAAATAATGAAGCAGTAGGGTCTTGGTGGAAAATAAATAAGCAAAGTGAATCACCAAAAGATGAAGTAAAACTGGATGTTTTTAAACTTTGGATCAACCATGGAGAAAGACCAAGTGAAGAAACATATGAATATATAGTGGTGCCTGCAACTTCGATCGAAAAGCTTCAACAAAATAGTTCTAAAGAAAATATTTATGTTTTGAAAAATACTCCTGAATTGCAGGCAGTAAAGCATTATGGCTTAAATATTTGTCAGATTGTATTTTATAAAGCCGGAGAAATCGAAATCTCCAAAGGATTGGTCATTAAATCTGATAGTCCTGGGATAATAATAGTAAAAATTAAAAACAATCAATTGATAGAAGTTTCTATTTCTGACCCAAATCGGGAGCTGGGCAAAATGCATTTATCAGTCACTTCCAGGATTGAGAAAAAGGGAGGAAATTATAATGCCATCTGGAATGAAAAAGAAAAAGTAAGTGACATTTCAATTCAATTGCCTCAAGGAGTGTATTCCGGTAAAAGTGTAACAGTTAATTTAAAATAGCAGAGTTATGAACCTTTCCATATCGGCCTGGATATCCAAGGAGAATTCCCTGGATTATTAATTCAGACTTCGAGGGATATTGGGAAATCAGAAGAAACTGGTGTGAGATATATGCTGAAATGGGAAACGATAAACCGAAATAGAGACCGCCTCCGAGAAAGGCCATGGCTAGAGGCAAGTCAATTGTATTTATATAAACTGAGAAAAAGCAATTAACATGAAACGTAGATATTTGTTCATATTCATTCTGATTCTAAGCTGTACCGGAATTGCATCTGCCCAATCATGGCAAGAAATTATAACTGTTGAGGATGTTTGTAAAGCCTATCCCGAACAAATGAAAACAATGTTCGGAGCATTTAACCTTGACTATCCAGGATTGGAAAAAGTGAAAAAAGCCTTCGAAAAAGGCAAGATCGAAGAGGCTGGCAACTATTTATTGGATTATTACAAAAATAGAAATACATCTCGGTTTTTAAGAAAATTGCAACCTGAAAAAACAGCTAAAACTATAACCCTTGCCGATACTATTTTAACAAATGTATTTATTATTCAGAATGTTAGAGGAGAGGTTCCTTACGGCGAAGATGGCCATCGGGATTGGTATTACAAAGGACCAAACAACGACAGGGAGTGGGCCTGGCTTTCTAATCGTCACAGCCAAATTAACTATGTATTATCCACCTATTTTGAAACAGGAAATCCTAAATACGCAGAATATATTGATCTGTTCCTAAGAGATTTTATTATAAAAAGTATGCCATATCCGGGAGTTAAAAGCAGTACTTCGGTATGGCGAGGGCTGGAAGTGAGTTTCAGAATTAAAGTTTGGTCACGTATTTTTTATGAACTTATCAACAGCGAATATTTATCTCCATCAACGCAGCTTTTAATTTTGAGTAGCCTTCCCGACCATGCCCACTATAATAGAAATTTTCATGGAGGTAATAATTGGTTAACGATGGAAATTTCAGCGCTAGCAACAATAGCCGTAAATTTTCCTGAGTATAAGAGCTCCAATGCATGGTTAGATTATTCCATCAAAACAATGACAGAAAGCATGAAAAATCAAGTGTATGATGATGGAGCACAAACCGAATTAACATCGCATTATCATATGGGAGCACTTAGCAATTTTTCTTTGTTTCAAGATATTTGCCAAAAAGCTAATAAAACTCTGCCTGAGTTTTATACATCGCAGATTGAAAACATGTGGAGTTATCTTGCTTTTATCATGAGGCCCAATGGAAATGCACTATTGAACAATGATGCTGATTTGGATTATAATCGTGATCGGGTTCTTGCGGCAGCCACAAAATACAATCGCAATGATTGGAAGTACATAGCGAGCAATGGGAAATTGGGTGTAAAACCCAGTAGTGGTCCTTCGTTTATTTATCCCTGGGCCGGCCATCTAATTTCAAGAAGTGGTTATGAGGCCAATGCACATTGGTCTTTTTTTGACATTGGCCCATGGGGAAGCGGGCATCAGCACAACGATAAATTACACATTTCCATATCGGCTAACGGTAGGGATTTATTAGTTGACGCAGGGCGCTTTGCCTATACTGGTGATGTGGCAAAAAAATTCAGGAGATATGCCAAAGGAAGCCAGGGACATAATGTGATATTAATTGACGGAAAGGGACAAGGTGCTGGTCCAAAAGTAATCACCGAACCGCTTACAGAAATTCACTACAAAATCACTCCTGAATTTGATTATGCCTGGAACTCTTTTGACAAGTATATTGATATAGAAGGTGCGGCAAATCACACGAGAACATTATTTTATATTCGGAAAAATTTTTGGATTGTAGTTGACAATATTGAAACAGATCAACCCCGAAAAATTGAAACACTTTGGCACTGGCATCCCGACTGTGTGGTTAAGGTTGGGAGAAAAAAAAATACATATTCTGAAAACGATAATGGAAACTTGAAGATTGTCCCGATAGGTAAATCCAAATGGAAAATCAATCTGATAAAAGGGCAGGAAACTCCTGAAATGCAGGGTTGGTATAGTCCGGAATATAATAAATTTGAGCCTAATGTCGCCTCAATTTATTCAACGAAAATCAAATCAGATCAAACATTTGTCTGGTTGCTCGTCCCCTTTGAGTCTTCTGCACCAGACATCAAGGTAAAGGTCATATCAAAAAATGCTGATGGAATGGAGCTTAGCGTGATAGAGGCCAAAAAAGGAGAATGGATAATAACCGTACCATATTCAAACAGTGAAAAGGCGAAGATGAGTTTCAAGTCAAATTAAAATAGAGCAATTTTGGATCAGCAAAAAAGAATAATGAAAAAAGTTATAGAAAGAAGAGCGTTTCTGAAATCGTCTTTAATTAGCAGTATATCTTTAGTGGTTCTTCCTTCGTTATTGAATTTCAGAAATAAAGAGATAAAGTACTTATTGGATTTGGGTGTGGCATCAAAATTGTTCGATGGTAAAAAGTGCTGGTGTCATCCACGGGCAGGTATTATCCCCAGGCATGGAGAAAATGCTAATCCCAAGATTGTTATGACCATGAATGTCTTAGACTTGGAAGGTAGTGATGTTTTTCGTGGAATTTTTGGACTTCATACCAACAATTTAGGAGAGTCTTGGACTGAGCCCATCTTAAACCAGCCCTTGGCACCCCCCGCTATGAAACCATTGAAAGTGTTGTTCGACCAGTTGCGGTTAGCGATTTTTGGCCAAAATGGCATATCTCATCGGGTTCATTGCTAGGAACCGGGCATACCGTGGTTTATACTCCAGAGTGGAAGGTTACCAACCCACGGCCTCGTCATACGTCCTTTTCGGTTTACGATACAACATCTGGTAAGTGGGCGGATTGGCAAAAATTAAAAATGCCGGATGGTAATAAGTTTATTGATTCAGGTGCCGGTTGTGTACAGCGGGTTGATTTACAAGATGGAACTATTTTGCTGCCAATTTATTTTCGTCCGCCAGGGAAGAACTCGCGAGTTACAGTTTGCATATGTTCTTTTGATGGAAAATCTCTCAAATATTGGACTCATGGTACAGAGTTGGAGTTGAATGACGAAACTCGTGGGTTGGGTGAGCCTTCACTAACAAAATACAATGATGTTTTTTTTATGACGATCAGAAATGATAAAAAGGGTTTTGTTACACGGAGTGAAGATGGATTGCATTTTGAACAGATTCGCCCATGGAAATTTGACGATGGAACCGAGTTGGGAAGCTACAACACTCAACAGCATTGGGTAACGCATAGCGATGGATTGTTTCTTGTGTACACGAGGCGTGGAGCAGGAAACGATCATGTTTTTCGTCATCGTGCTCCTTTGTTTATTGCACAGGTAAATACTGAAAACTTACAGGTGATTCGTGAGACTGAGCAAATTCTTGTGCCCGAGCGAGGTGCCCGACTAGGAAATTTCGGAATTACCGATATTAGTCAAAATGAAACTTGGGTTACTGTATCGGAGTGGATGCAACCAAAAGGTGTTGAAAAATATGGTAGTGACGGTAGTGTATTTGTGTCTAAAATAAGATGGGCAAAACCTAACCGGCTGATGGATTAGAAAATCCACCTTATCTGGAGCCAATAATTATTTATTCTTTTTTGAAATGATGAAATATTTAGGAAGCCTTAGCAGAAACAATTAATTTTTTGCTCAGATGGTTAAACCTTAAAAACAGCAAAACTGCAGCTATTGCCAAACCTGCCAAAAGTCCATACCAAACACCCAATGCACCAAGTTGCAGCGTAAAGCCAAAAAGATACCCAAGTGGTAGTCCAATTATCCAGTAGGCAACAAGTGTAATCAAGGTAGGAATCATCACGTCCGACATACCTCTCAAAGCCCCAAGACCAATCACCTGAATGCCATCTGCCAATTGGAATAATCCTGCCACAACCAGTAATGCCGCAGCCATATTTATCACTTCCAGATCATTGATATACCAGGTAGGTAAATAATATCTTCCAAAAATAAACATCATTGTAGCCAGCAACATAAAAACGATGGCCATGATAAAGCAAGTCAAGGCCGCCTCTCTCATGGTTTTATAATCTTTTTTCCCCAATTGATTTCCCACCCTTATGGTAGCAGCGGCAGCAATGCCCAAGGACATCATATATGTGATAGAAGCCAGATTGATGGCAATTTGATGAGCTGCCAATTGAATAGTGCCCATCCAACCGATCATGATGGCGGCGACACTAAAGGTACTGACTTCAAATGTCAGCTGAAAAGCCATGGGTATTCCAAGACTTAAGTTGGCTTTCATCAATTTTAAGGAAAAATTACTTGTCGAAAATGAACGCCAATATTGAACAAATCTATGATTGAAATATACAAATGAGATCATCATTAAGGCCATAACTATTCTTGAAATCAAGGTGGCTATTCCTGCACCGTACAAACCCATTGGTTCAAAACCAAATTCCCCAAAAATCAAAACATAGTTCAAAACGATATTCAACACATTTGCTGTTATGGTAATGTACATCGGCTGCTTGGTAAGTCCCAGTCCTTCTGCAAATTGCCGAAAGGCTTGAAACACCATAAACGGTATAAGCGAATAGGCGATTATTTCTAAATATGGCAGCGCCAGTTGGACCACGATTTTGGGCTGGTTGAAGTGCCAGAGCAAGTCATTGCCAAAAATGATGATGGCAGCCAATAGCAAACCGAACAGTGTGTTTATCAGTACACCATGCTTGAGAATTTCAGTAAGTTTAGGGATGTTTTTCTCCCCATCGGCCTGTGCAGTTTGGGGTGTAATGGCATAAGACAATCCGATTCCCATGACCAGAAAAACCATAAAAATGCTATTGGCAAATGAAGATCCCGCAAGAGGTTCTTTGCCCAAGCGACCTACCATCATGCTATCGGCCACCATTACGGTAACCTGACCCAAGTGACTCAGCATCACGGGATAGGCAAGAGAAAGGTTCTTACGGAAATGTGCTTTATAATCCATAAATGGCATGATACAAGTTATTCAGTAATTGTTTACTAAATGTGGCTTTGCAAAAACATTCAATAAGCAACATACAATAAACAGTAAACAAGTAAAAATTGAATATTGAGTGTTGAGGATTGTATGTTAAATATTGGATCAATCGATAACTAATTGTGGCTTTGTTAATTAACTTTGTGTTTTTTAATATTTTTCAGGACAATAATATGATTAAACCTTTCGGAATCTTTTATATTTATAAAATCCTTTATTTCTGATCTGGTCATTCGCAAGCGTCTTTATCTTTCATAGCCTCCAGCCTTTTTAATAGTGGTGGATGAGAATAGTTGATAAACACATAAGCAGGATGAGGAAAAAGATTACTTAAGTTATCCACAGAAAGCTTTTTCAAGGCTTGTTGCAAGAAGGTAGTATCATAAGTTTCTTTGGCAAAGGCATCTGCTTCATATTCATTTTTTCTACTGAGCATATTCATGAAAATACCCACGAAATGCGAAATGGGTGAGTATAAAATACCAAAAGCCAGCAAGTTGAGATGTATAGCCAGTTGATTGCCTCCCAGTGCCGCTGACATCGCTGGGCTAAATATGATTAATGACATGATGAATAAGGTAAAGCCTGTCTGCAAGATAGAAAGCACATACCCCGATATAATATGCTTTTTCTTGAAATGTCCCACTTCATGAGCCAGCACAGCTACCAGTTCTTCTTTGGTGTGATTTTCTATAAGTGTATCATAGAGCACGATTTTTTTCTTTTTCCCGATGCCAGAGAAAAAGGCATTGGATTTTGCAGATCTTTTGGAACCGTCGATTATATATATATTATCCAGCGGAAAATTCACCTTCTTGCTATATGATTCGATTGCATTCTTGAGCTCGCCATCTTCCAAAGGGGTGAGTTTATTGAAGAGTGGCAAGATCAATGAAGTGTAGAACATATTCATGATGAGGATGAAAATAGAAATGACAACCCAGAAGTAAATCCAGAAATCAGGACCAAATAACGTGATGAGTTTTAGCAACACAAATAGTATCAAACCACCAACGATGGCTGTCAGCAAATAACCCTTGAGTTTGTCCAGTACAAATGTCTTGGTATTTGTCTTATTAAAACCAAATTTTTCCTCAAGCACGAAAGTATCATAAATTTGAAACGGGATATTGATGATGTCGGAAACAATAAAAAGCAATCCAAAAAATGCCAATGATACCAATTCCTCTGTGCCGATAAACTCGTGGACTTTGTAATCAAACCATCCAAAAAAACCAGTAGCTAACAATACGAATGATAAGATAAAACTAAAGGTAGAAGTGAGCAGTCCAAATTTATTATTGGCTCTGGCATAGGCTATGGATTTTTTATACTTTTCTTCATCATAAATACCTTTTACCTCATCAGGGAGGTCTTCCTTCATACTCTTGATGTTGAGGTATTCGAGTACTTTATTAAAGACGAAATCAAATGATAGAATTACTAACAGTAAGATCAATATGTTTTCTGCATTCATAGCTTATTTTTTTAGGAATGCAAAAATAGAAAAACTTATGCTGACTTTTGAGTACAAAGTATTGAGTATTTAGTGTAGAGTATAAAGTATTCAGTACTTGGTACTGAGTACTTTATACTAAGTACTCGGCGCTAGCCCTCAAAACCTTACCTTAAGACCGACATTCCAAGTTCTGCCAAAACCATAGAAAACCCGATTGCTCACACTGCCATTTCCAGAGCCGGGAATAAGGCCATCACCTTCAGCGTCGAATAGCCTATTTGTATCAGATTCAGAAATGTATTCGTCATCCAGGAGATTGTTTACATTTAGCCTTAGCGTAAAATCTACTTTACTCACGTTGAAATTGTAGAAAGCACCGATATCAACTAATCCATAAGATGGTAGTTTCCATGCTTGTCCGCCTTCTTGCAGAAAGAAGTCATCTTCCACGACATCAAAATTGGCATACAAATTATCGACAAAATAATACGAAGCATCTATTCCTAATCCAGTTATAATTTCATAATCTGCACCAAGATTAAATGTCATTTGAGCAGCATCGCCTACTTTTACCCCTTTTAGATAGTATGTTCTTTTAAATACTTCGTTCTGATTATCGTCAAAAACTGTCACCTGGGCATCGCTGGCATATTCCCAATCGCCAAGTGAAAACATACCTTTCAGGTTTAATTTCCTGATAGGAGTAAGAATAAAATCAAGTTCTATTCCCTGATGTGTCTGATTGACACTGAAATTTGACGTAAAGTCTTGTCCTTCAAATGTTTCACTTCTACTATACTGTCTGTCGTTCCATTGCGTTCGATAAAGATTTGCATTAAGAGATAGCCATGAATTTCTAAAACCATAGCCCAATTCGAAAGATGTTATTTTCTGGTTTTTGGGGTCACTGCTCACTTGATTGGTAAAGAAAGGAAACACATTGTCAAAAACCGGTTGTCGGGAGATATATCCGGCATTGGCAAATACGTTGTGGTTGGTGTTGATATTATAATTAATACCAGTTTTTATATTCCCACCTAAAAAATTTTGCCAGTCGCTTTCCATGTTTTCTTGTATTCCTGCCGCTTCGTTTAGTGCATCGCTCTGGTAATAATTAAAATAATCAATTCTTTTGAATGCTTGATTCGAGGCAGACAATGATAAAAATGCAGAAATTTGATCGTTTGAATATTCCATTTGCCCATAAGCTCCAACCCAGTTTACCAAGCCTTCATTGTAGTAATTCAGTTTGTCTTCATTACCCATTTTAGAAAGTGGGTTGGCGGGGTTCTCTTCAGAGATAAAATATCCTTGTGTGTTAATGTTTCGGTTGGTATAGTATGCGTCAGCACCCAATAGGTCAGTTAGCCTGCGATAATGAAATCCTTTGTACCTCCGTAAGTCGATCCCTGCTGTAAGCGTGAATGCTTCGTTCAGCTCATGGGTGAGATTAGAAATCACGCCAAACCAATTGTGCGAATTTACTGATGCTCTTCTTATCAAACCATAATCATTGGTATTTACGTTCTTATCTCCATAAAAATCTTTTCTATTGTCAACTCCGGGGTTAGTGTTTTCCCATGTTTCACGATCGGCACCAAAATCTGGAACTGACCCGCCACTATTCCATTTGTATATGTCGTCAAATCTATATAAGCCTTCATTGGTTTTTGGCAATCTCCATTGGGCATTTCCATTGATCTCTCCCCGAGGTCCTGTTCCACCCCCTCGGCCAAAGGAAGCATAGACCGTAGTTGCCAATTCGGTTTTATCAGAAATGGTCCAGTACCAGTTCAGGAAAGATTTGGGTTTATGATAGAAATTCCTTCTGAACGTATATTCATTGCCATTCAGATATCCCCAATCACTGTTGTATTTGGTGCCATATTTTTCGTAATCGGTATATGGATTGGCGAAATCTCTTTGGTGATGCCACTGTGGCGCCCCAAGAACCGTAAGGCCTATACTATGATTTTTATTGATCTGTTTAGATAGGGAAGCAAAGTAAGACCATCCGCTAAATTTTGTTCCGTCAACATATCCGTTTCCTGATGTTTGTGTACCTTGAAAAGAAAATGCCCAACCTTTTTTGCTAAGTCCTGTTGATAATGCCAAGGAATACTTCTGAAAACCATCATTTCCTATTATAGCTCCAAATACTCCTCCCTTATTCATATCTGCAGCATTGGTAATGATATTGATAGAACCGCCAATGGAGGGTACGGCAAGCTTGGATGCGCCAAGCCCTCGCTGCACCTGCATTTTTGTTGTCACATCGCTGAGGCCAGCCCAGTTTGACCAGAAAACCCTTCCGTTTTCCATGTCATTTACCGGCACGCCATTGATCATCACTGCTATATCTCTCTGATCGAATCCCCTGATATTTATCCTCGAATCGCCATAGCCACCGCCTTGCTTGGTCACATAGACAGAAGGCGTATTTCTGAGCATTTCAGGGAATTCCTGATTGCCTATTTTCGATTCTATTTCTTGCCCTGAAACAGAGGCAAATGCAACAGGTGTTTTTCTGTCCACTGCCACAGAAGCGATTATTTCTACTTCTCGCATTCCTATGGAAGAGGCAGCAAGTCTGATTGAACCGAGATTGTTATTTTGCTTGGGTTTCACAACAACTAAAAGATCCTTGGTTTCAAATCCTACAAATGAGACTTCGAGAGCATACGTTCCTGGGTTAAGCTGACCCAAACTAAAATTCCCTTTAACATCCGTTGTGCTTCCTGTAGATGTGCCTTTGATTTTTACATTGGCACCGGGAAGAGCTTCGTAAGTATCTTTGTCGCTGATGTTTCCGGAGACGCTCCCGGTTTGAGCACTTGTCATCCCTCCAATAAAAAGCGTGCAGGCTAAGAGTAGGATTTTTTTCATATCGTCTGTTTTATAACTATAAATAGGATTCGCTACGAAGATAGAAACTAAGTATCAAAAATGCACTCCATTTTATTGAATGGATAATATTTTTAAGTGAAAAGCATATTAATAGATTATGAGCCTTGCTCAAGATATACTTGTGTGCAATTTGGTTTAAATGCTTTTGTCGCGCCCCTCAGAGTCACTCGATAGAGCCTGCTTGCGGTAGGCAGGGACTCTGATAAACTCGGATGAATATTCTCAAATCCTTCTAACGATTACTGTTTCCTTTCACCTGAATTCGTTTACTCAGAGTCCCTAAAAAGGTGACTCTGAGTACATTCTTTTACTGCTTTGAATAAACAAAAGCAGAAAACTTGTCAAATAGAGAGGTCGTTTCAGCATGGTTAAAAGGTATATGCTGAGTAAAAATGCTAGCGGCAATACCTGATTTGAAATCAATATAGAAGTAGGTATTAAAATATCCATCCCAACCTGCATAATGCAGGGGATAATTATTGACACCTGTAATGATTCAGAAATCACGGCATTGAAATAGCAATAAAAATTGCTTATGAAAACTTGCAGTTTGGATGAATAATCTGACTGACAGCCTGTCCTGCAGAATTGCTGGATGCATTATCCCTAAATGGAGAATATTCATGAATAATTCAGGCTAAGGATTTCCACAGATAAAAATTCAGATACGATTCCCATTTTTTAAAATCATTGAAAATCCTATCAATTTCATCTTTTGCAGGTTTCTTTTTGGTCTTAAAAATGGTATGTATTGCTTTATTCAAACCCGAATCACCATAGGTTATGCAAGACATATCTCTGATAGATTTCATAAGCACATAATTTGCTGACCAAACTCCAATTCCTTTAATTGTAGTTAATTGCTCAATTCTTTCATTTTTATCTTTGCAGTTAAGTAATATTTCTTTACTTATTTGATTGTCAAGAAACGCATTGCTAATGTTCATTAAATAGTCAATTTTTTGTCTTGAAAATTTCATTTTAATTAAATCGCTTCTATTTGCTTTTACTAATATTTTGGGAGTTGGAAATGAAAGATAAGTCTGATTGTCAACAATTTCTTCTTCTCCATATTTTTCGACTAGCAATCGTTTTAATTTATAGGAGAAAGTAAGGTTGATTTGTTGTCCAATAATTGCCCAACAAATGGCTTCAAAGAGATTAGGAATACTTATTATTCGGTTTCCATAATATTTTATAGCAAGGTTGGATAACAGCGGATGATTTTTCAGCAACTTATAAAAAGGTTCTATATTTCGGTCTAAATCAAACCATTCCGTCACATATTCTTTTACTTCTTGTAAATTATATTCTGATATTTCTCTTTTTTGTAATTCAATTTCTAAGTGTTCCCCATGTTGATAAATTTTTACAACTCCTTTCCCATCTGAAAGACTAATCAATTTGGATACAGTATTTTCAGAAAGATTATACAAGCACTCATCAAATCCCCGATCTAAAAAAGATAAAGTTTCGATAAATGAAAAATATTTAGGTATGCTAAGATTAATTTTCCTAAACGTTTTCAAAATCAATTACTTTTTGAATAGGTTGATTTGAGTGGCCTTTTTCAAAGTTCAACAACCAACTTTTTTTATGCAAACCACCTGCATAACCTGTTAATGTTCCATTTGAACCAATAACTCTATGACAAGGAATAATGATACTAATTTTATTTGCACCATTTGCAGATGCAACTGCGCGAACAGCTTTTATATTATTCATTGCTATTGCTTGTTCTTTATAACTTGTTGTTTTTCCAAACGGAATATTTAATAATTCATTCCAAACTTTTTTTCTGAAGTCAGTGCCAACAATATCCAATGCAACAGAAAATATTTTTCTTTTCCCTTCAAAATATTCGTTTATTTCTTTTTTTACTTTTGTTAGATGAGCGTTTTTCCCTGGAAGTACAATAGCATTAAAATATTTTTGAATTTCGTCAAATTGCTTTTCTATCCTTTTTTGACCAATAAACCCTAAAAAACAAAGCCCATTTTCTGTAGCACAGGCAATAATACTTCCAATAGGCGAACTGAAACGTAAAACATTTATAACATTGCGATTTTTAGATTTACTGGCAGATTCTCCAAATAAAGAACGATAACTATCATTAAAACCACTCAAAGATTCATAACCGCTTTCATAAGCAGCATGTGTAATCGAATTCCCATTTTTAATGTTTGCAAATGCGTAATTAATACGTAACATTTTTTGAAAAAAATGAAAGGTAATATTGTAATTTTTTTTGAACCATCTTCTAATTGTATGTGGTTCAATCCCTTTAGACTTTAGCTGCTCGTCACTGATTTTTTCGTGCGGATTTTGTTGTACTTCTGCAATAATATTTTTGATGTACATTGGTGTTTCTCCAATTTTTTCCAATGGCTTGCAAACCTTACAAGGACGAAATCCATTTTGTAAGGCTTCTTCTATTGAGTCATAAAATGTTACATTTTTCGCTTGTGGTATTCTTGCTCTGCAAGATGGATGACAGAATATACCTGTTGTTTTTACCGCAGTAAAAAAAGTGCCATCATATTTGGTGTCTCTCGTGCCAAGTACACTATATTTATCTGTAAATGACATTTTACAATTATTCACTCGGTCATATTTTTTAAGGATTCATCTGTTCGCTTTGCTCAGGTCAAAAATTAGGCAAAAATTGTATTAAAAGATTTGCTTTGAATAATTTCTTTTATAGTATTTTCTAACTTTCCTACCATATCATTATACAAAAACGGACCAATACTAATTCTCTTTACTCCCAAATCAAGTAACTTATTAAAAGTTGGCAAACCTGGCATACACATTACGTTTATCGGTAAAGTTGTCGATTGTACCACTTGTAGGATTTCATTTTCCGCTACAATGCAAGGCACAAAAATTCCATCTGCGCCACTTTTTTCATACAGCTTTATTCTCTTTAGTGTTTCTTCTAATGGATCAGATAGTCCCATAATATAAAAATCTGTACGGACATTAATGAAAATTTCAATATTGCTATTAGAAAAATGTGTTTTAATTGATTGGATAGTTTTAGCAAACTCTTGAGCGTTAACAATTTTTCTTTCTGACCTTGTAATTGAATCTTCGATATTAATACCAACAACGCCCAATTTTTGAAAAGCAATGATATGGGTTATTATTTCTGAAAGATCTTTGCTATAGCCACTTTCAATATCAACTGTCAAGGGAATGTTTATTTTTGACTGTATATTTTTCACAATGCGCAACAAATCTTCAAAAGGCATTTTTTCTCCATCTTCAAATCCTAAAGATGTAGCAATGGCAGCACTCGATGTCCCAACTGCCTTGAAGCCTAATTGTTGAAATAGTAATGCACTTTGTGCATTCCAAACATTGCCTAATAATAAGGCAGAATCTTGATGGTGTAAGTTTTTAAATGTGTTGTATTTGTCCATAATATTTTGTGGTTTAATTAGGACACAAAAAAACTATGATTTAAAATGGTGTGCTACCGAAAACTTAACAAGTATGTTTTTTTGTTGCAAGTGCATACCTTGAATGGTGAATATGGCTCTTGAATTTGAGTATCATAAAGGGAGAATATAGATATACTTATCTTATCGTCACTGGGCAAAAATCCTCCTTTTAGCATCAGAAGCATTGCTTCAAATGGTGTCATAATTATGTTTATCTCTTTTTTTTGTTTTGAATTTTGTCGCCACGTCTGAGTGGTTTTTTGAACCGCTCTTTTAACAGTTTATTATAACTTACATGTTCGGATGGTGTTTTACTGTTCTTGGCTGATTTTTCATGAAAAGAAGCCCCAGTACCAATAGGTGCAGGAGTATCAGATAGTTCGCGAGGTTCTACTGGTGTGCCTTTTTCTTCAGGGGTCTGCTGAGAAGTGACCACTACTGCTTCAGGAAATTCATTGAATGGAATGGCGTAGTTCATCAAACTTTCAATTTCATTTTTCAAAACTGTTTCTTTCTCATTGTAAAAAAGGATAGACCTTCCTTGCTGTTCGGCTCTCCCTGTTCGACCGATTCGATGGATATAATTTTCTGGATAAAATGGTGTATCAAAACTGATGACGGTAGAGATTTTTTCTATATCAATTCCACGTGCAATCACATCTGTTGCGATCAGGATTCTACACGTTCCGTTGGCGAAATTATCTATGGATTTGGCACGGTGATTTTGCTCTTTACTGGAGTGAATTACAGAAATTTCAGATGCAAAATCTAACGTTTCAAATAGCCTGTCAGCACTCACCTTCGTCGCCACAAATATCAAGACTTTACTGTATGCTTCTTTATTTTTTAAAAGATGATTTAATAAATTAACCTTGGTATAAAAATTAGGAACGGCATACGATTCCTGACTTATATTCTCCAGTGGAGTTCCGCTAATAGAAATTGTTTTCCGTATGGGATTCACTAAAAAATCATTCATTAATTTATCTACATAGGTTGTCATGGTGGCAGAAAACAAAATGTTCTGACGCTTTGCTGGTAGGTAATCAAAAATATTTACCAGCTGGGTTTTGTAACCAAAGTCAAGCATAATATCGACCTCATCGATCACCAGTTTTTTGATTGATTTTAGTCTTAAAACATTCGAAAGCGCAAGATCATATAACCGTCTCGGCGTACCAACAATGATGTCTATCCCTGCGGCAATGGCTTTTTTTTGTCTGCTTATATTATTCGTCCCCCCATAAACACCCAAAGTTCTGACCGTAATGTAAGGTGTTAGTTTTTCAATTTGCGCTACAATTTGAATCACGAGTTCTCTGGTTGGCGCCAGTATTAAGACCCTGGGATGCGGTTGATCCGAATATTTTAAATCCTGTAAGATAGGCAGTAAATAGGCGATTGTTTTGCCCGTTCCTGTTTGTGCAATACCCACGAAGTCACTCCCACTAAGAATAGAAGAATAGGACGCTTGCTGAATGGGAGTAGGCTTTTCAAACCCTAAGTCGTCCAAGCCATTTTTTAATTGTTTTTTGATATTGAAATCTTCGAACGTATCCATACTGTAAAGTTATTAACCCGAATAATGCGGGAGATAATTTTGATTTTTTCAGGTAGAGCCTGTCTATATATCTTGTATCGCCCCTACGGGGCTTATGTTGCCAATAAATATAATTAGCTACAAAGGTTTTGCTCCTCTGGAGCATTCATATGCTAAAAAGTATTTCGAGAGTTGCCATATTACCCATGAATAATAGCGCTTAAATGAGGCTAATTCTGACCTTCTTTTTTTTAAGTTTACTATTGTTGATTCTTTCTATAAGTGCTTCAGCAATTCCTGCATGCACTCCTACATAGGTACAATGCTGTTGGAGTTCAATAACGCCCAGTTGATCCTTTCGGATCTGACCTTGCTTAAGAAATAATCCGACGACATCTCCTTTTGATATTTTATCGCGCCTCCCTCCTGTAATATATATCGTTGTCCATTTTTCTTGCGATTGCAGTGTTTCCTTGTTTTGATCATCGATATTTAGGTTTTCCGTTGAAATTTTCTTGACGAAATCTGGTAATTCCTCCTCTTGATAGTGCAGAATATAGGCAATGCCATCTTGAGTCATCCGTGCAGTTCTACCGTTTCTATGCGTGAATTCTTTATTATGTAGTGGCAGGTGGTAATGAATAATAAATTTTATCTCGGGAATATCAAGTCCACGAGCAGCCAAATCAGTTGCCAGAAGGAGTTGGTTTGTGCCATTTCTAAATTTAATGAGTGTTCGATCTCGATCAACTTGTTCCAAGCCTCCATGAAAGCACTCATGGTGAATGTGATGCGCTGTTAGGAATTCACTTACCCGCTCTAGTGCGTCTTTGAAATTACAAAAAACAATACCCGGTTGACCTGCCGTTAAACCCAGTACTTTTTTCAATGTTTGTAACTTATCCTTATCTGGCGAGAGCACTATTTTAGTCTTGAGCTGCGAAGTTCCTTCCTTAAGGTAGTTAAGAAAAACTGGTTTTTGCAAGCCAACAAATTCCGGAATTTTGGCATCACTCGTCGCCGAGGTTAAAATTCTTTGCTTAACATTGGGGAGTGCTTCTACGATTTCCTCCATTTCATTTTCAAAGCCTATTTCAAGTGATTTATCATATTCATCCAATACCAGCGTGTCAATATATTCTAAAGAAAAATTATCCCTTCTAAACCTATCGGCTATTCGACCGGGTGTGCCAATAAGAATCGCTGGCCGATGTTTTAAATCCATCCTATCAAGCGCACCAGCACGCCCACCATATACGGCATTCACCTTAAAACCTGATCCCATTTTTCGAACTACCTGTTCAATTTGTTGTGCCAATTCACGCGAGGGCACAAGTATGAGCGCTTGAATCTCCGTGCAGTTGGCATCAAGTTTTGCGATTAAAGGCAATAGAAATGCCAGGGTTTTACCCGTTCCTGTAGGGGAAAGCAATACCACATCCGATTTTGCTCGTATCGTTTTACTTGCTTCCCCCTGCATAGGATTTAGCGTTGTAATGTCAAATTTATTGAGCATCAATCTTGTGCGCTTATCTTCGGAAATGTCTTTTTGATCTTTATTTTTTTCCAACATTTAGTAAATGTGCTGTTAATTGAATGGATAATATTCTGAACGTCCTTCGCGCTTGCCCACCCCAGCCTGCTGAAAGGAAGGTTTTTCGAAGGAAGGCAAAGTTAGTTTAAATTAAGCTATAGTATTAACTATAAATAGTGTCTCTCTGTAATGGGTGAAGAGGAAAGGAGATGCCATTCAGTCATAATTGGTCTTCTGTCATTCGATAGCCTTTCGCAGGGTCCTTTGCAAGAGACCTCGCATGGAAAAACCATCATCTATTGATTCCAAGGAACATGAGACTTGGACTTGACGAGCGGTGCTGAAATCAGTAGCGATCAAAGGAGATTCCGGATCAAATCAGTATAATGAAATCATCGTCATCCTGAACTGGTTTCAGAATCTATCTATAGCACAAGTAATGCCCAAGACCATCAAAAAATCCTCTATAAAGCTGTGGTTAATCAATCCAAAAATTGAACAAACCAAAACTTGGACTAAAAAAGGCAGAATTGGTATAGACAAGCTCGTGAAACTTGACAACTATTTACTAAAGTTATTGCGTTTATTTCTTTTGTATTGTGAGTGCTAATCTACTGCATATTTTATGGAATTAAAATGGCCAATCGCTACATGTGTTTAACCCACCTATTCAACTAAATTGGATAGACAGGTTTCTGTAGCTTTCAGACTTCGATTTGATTAATCGGCCCAAATCACTTCGTAGGATCAATCAGCTTACCGGAGAAAAGTATGGCTTTTGAGTGCTTTTCTCGAATAAAAAATGCAAAGGGCTTGTTGATATTTAAAGTCTTTGGTTTGGCGTTAGGGTTAACGGAGGTAACTTCGAATTCTACAACTGTTGCGGCGGCAGCTTCTGTGCCTTCCTCGTCCACTTCCAAAAAAGATTGATGTAGAACCCTGCTGATTCTAATATT
Organism: uncultured Roseivirgaceae bacterium; assembly: GCA_964507705.1. Classification (GTDB taxonomy): domain Bacteria; phylum Bacteroidota; class Bacteroidia; order Cytophagales; family Cyclobacteriaceae; genus JAAUQL01. The sequence continues at coordinate 17,897 of CAZDRA010000008.1, forward strand.
CAGATTTTCCACAAAAAGATCGGAGAAATCAGCCGCGCCAAAACTTTGCTCCATGCCCATGGCGGAAAGTATATCATTTAAGGTGATTTTATATTTTATTTTGAACTTGGGTAAATAAACCTTAAAGGTAGAAGTATCAGCTCCTTCGATAAAGGTATTTAATTGATCGACATCCAGGTTGTTGATAGTTTCATCCAGCTTATCAGGATTATTAGGAAGAACGATAGAAAATACAAATTGCCCATTCCCGTAAGGTAGCTCAATGTATTGTAGTGTTTCGTTTGCATAGAAATTTGCTTTCACCCCATCGCTAATCATCATATCAGTTTGCACTTTAGACCCATCGCTAAGAGAGAAATTCATCTTTTCTGTTTTGTCTTTTTCAAATTGGTATTGCCAGGTTGACTTGAGGTATATTGCATTGATCAGGTACATCACCACATCTGGTGAAATATCATCTATCATATCTTTGATTTTCCCATTGGTCTTATCTTCGATCCATTCATTGATCAAATCTTTTGTATCCGGGTTATTAAAATCTGCAGCTTTAACCTCCGCATTGTAAAAGTCGAGCAAGATATTTCTGAAGTTTTCTTCAATGCTATAGTCCTGTTTGTACCAGTTGGAGTTGGCAAGATTCATGGTCACTTTGGGGTCGAGATCGGTGATGAAATCAACGAGGGTTTTGTAGGCTTCATTAATTTCCTTATCGGTGAGGTCTTGCTGATGAAGGGTCTCTTTTATGCCGTTTTTGGTTTCTCCAACAGCGCCATTTGCGGTCATGGACAATGCGGTACTTATGCTCAATGGCGAAATGAAAAGGTTTTGGTCTGGTTGGTCAACATTGATTCGGGAGAAAATATCGAAGGCAAAATCATTGGATGAGGCGATAATCATTTCTTCTTCAGCGGAAATAGATCTTAGATCGAGAGGTAAATCGCAATCACAATCTGCATTTTCACCACAAGAAAAAAATGTAAATATTGAAACGATGAAGATTAAAATAGATAAGTTAGTTTTCATTTTTCAGGCTTTTATAAAAGTGAAGTTATATATTCTTTTCAGACGTATTGACACCATCATTGTAAGATAGGTTGGAAAAACCCAGTACTGTTAATATTTTTGATTTATTAAAGTTAATATGGCTACCCATTTAGATCACGAAAAAATGATTTACTTTAAACCTTCAAGGTTTACCATAGCAAGGAGCTTTATATTTCAATATTTTCATTGAGGTATTAAGCTGAAACCATGAAGGTTTGGCTTTCGATTTAATGAAACAAATTCCTTAGATACTGAAATGGGTAATCCTAAAAGTTAATTATAATATCAATAAAGAAAACATACTAAATGAAATCAAACTTTTTTTGGAACACATGGGATAAACCGGTAAAAAACTTTTATCGGGTTCTCCTCTCAATTTTTTGTATTTCCATTTTGGTGTATGTATTCACCTATTTTATGGGTAGTTCGTATATTATCAATTGGGAAATTGAAACCTCAGTAAATCCCGTAAAAACACTATTCGAAACGTATCGACTGGGGATATTTGATTTTCCCATTACCATAGAAAACTATGTTATTTCCCAAGGGTTTGTCGCCTCAGAACTACAGGTAAATGAGTGGCCTGCATATTTGCTATTGATTTGGTTGGGCATTTTTATCAGTATCATGTTGTCTTTGATATCGGGTTTATCTCGATTTTGGTTTGTCGTGGCTGTTGGTATTGTGGCTGCAATATTTGTAGGACTAAAATTAGATCACCTTTTGCTCTTCAATTATTATGAAAAAATAGGACTTGTAATCGCATTCATATTATATCTTCCATCTCTATATTATTTTCATTTTGTAAATAAAGAAGTTGGCCTTATTCCCAGATTTATTACCCATTTCATGGCCACGATAATTTTTGCGTTCATTATCTATTTTTATAGTAATGTCGAGTTCCCATTCCTTCATCTTGTGAATTATGGCATTTACGTGCCACTGATTCTAACCATACTTTTTGCCTTTATGGTGGGCTATGAGATTGTGGGCAGCTTGTTGCGTGTCATTACATCCGGGGCATTGGTCGGTGATAAAAATGGCTTGATTCATTTCTTGATTATTGGCATTGTATTTCTTCTGAATGCTTTGGTGGTGCTATTGCTCAATACTAAAATTCTTGAAGCAGACCTCTATGTGATCGGGTCTTTTTGGCTACTTACCATTGCTTCTATTATTGGTGTTTGGGGCTATCGGGTAAAAGAAATAACTTATGAAGGCATGTTTCCCTTTTATCCTTTTGGTGCCTTTCTGTTCATTTGTTTGGCAATCACTTCGCACCTCACCATTTCGTATTTTTTTATTTCGGGGAATGACTCATTTGTAGAGGTAGTAGAAGACGTAATCATTTATACCCAATTGGGCTTTAGCACCATGTTTGTGGTTTATGTCATTGCCAATTTCTTTGATTTGCTCAGGAAAAATATGAATGTTGGCAAAGTCCTCTACAAACCAAAAAGGATGCCATATTTTATATCCCGATTTGCCGGAGCGGTTATGATACTATCCTTATTTTTCAGGTTCAATATGATTTCATATTACCAGTCCGTAGCAGGATATTATTCAGGGATTGGGGATTTGTATTTGATAGCAGAAGATCACCTTTCTGCTTCAGAATATTATAAATTATCCAATATTTATTCTGGCACAAGTCATCGAGCCAACTATGCCCTGGCTACTCTGGAAAAAAGAAATGAAAACCATACGGAGGAGTTAGGGTACTTAAAACAAGCAGTTGGTAAAAATCCTACCGAATTTGCCTATGCAAATCTGGCTGTAAAGTATATGGAAAGTAAGCGATATTTTGAAGCCATATTCACCCTGCAAGATGGGCTGATGGATTTTCCAAACAATGGCATACTCATGAATAACCTTGGTTTGGCATACATGGAGATTGATAATATCGACTCTGCATTTTATTACCTGGAAAGATCTGGCGATGACCAAAATACTAAAAATGAATCTGCAACGAATATCTATGCCTTGCTAAGATTGAAGGATTTGTCGATAAAGTCAGATACCCTGGAGTATTTACTGAAAGAATCGACATACCTGGCAGAAATGAATAACCTGGTCGTGTTGGCCAACGATCTCCATAGGATAGCAGAGGACGGGGGGGAGGTTCATTTTGGTGATCCGGAAAATGAAAAAATTGAACAATTAATTTATAATTATAATAAAGTACTCAACAATCCGGCTCTGGTCGATTCAGCATATTTAAAGCAGGCGCAAGTTTTTTATGATTCAAGTAGCACTTCATGGTTTCAAGACAATATTAATCTGGCCAATGCACTTGCATTTTATCGGCAGGGAGTGCTTACAAAGTCGTTTCAAATTCTGAATCATCTGGCCATTCAAAATCCGGAGAAAGAGTATTATAGTTTGCTGGGAAAATTGGCATTTGCTCAAAACGCAAATGGGCTGGCAGTAGATTATTTTAAAAGCGCATTTCAGAACGGAAGATTAGAAATCGCACCGGAGCTGGCTTTTGCTTATATGGAAAATGGCGAACTTGACAAAGCCGCTTTTGTATGGAAACAAATCAAACAATCTGGAGATACATTGAATATGTCAATGGCAAATAAAATGATTAAAATTATAGAAGCCAATGAATTGCAAGATGTAGAAAGTGAAGATACCGAAACCATATTTTCTTTTTTAGCATATCGTTATCATGAATTCGATCTGGAAAAATTGAAAGGTGTGGTATTAAATATGGACAATGAAGACATCAAGGTACTGGGTTTTTTAAGACTATTTGATGCTTACTTGGAGTTAGACCAAACCCAAAGGGCATTTGAATTGTTGCAGCAGGTGGGAGAGTTAAATATTAGCAGGAGGGATGTACTGGAAGAAATTAACCTGGCACAGTGCAAATATGCCTATCATATTGGGGATATCGAAATGATGCAGCGACTGGAACTGAATTTGAAAAGTGACGATGCCGAGGTCAAAAATTATATTCAATTATTTAAAAATCTGGAAAATATTAAAAGCGCATCAACAAATGAGTTGATTCCGTATTTTAAAAAGATGGGATACGAAAATCCGTTTTTTGAACCTGGTGTTTTTGAATCTATTCAATTCTTTAATGATACTGTTGAAGACGCAGATTTGGCGTACGAAATTTTGTTAAATGCAGTGAGTATCAATCCATTTTCTTTAGAGCTTAACAAAGCCTATGCACTTCAATGCCTCAAAGTAGGTTTGAAAAGTTATGCTCTGGACACCAAAGAAGAGTTGAAAACAATGATGCCTTCGGTAATGTTTGAGATATTTGAGCAAGATTTCAGAAATACGATGGCTGATTATGATGTGGAATCTGCAGCTTGGTAGTTTTAAGGGAATATGAGAATAAGAGAATGAGTAAATGATAGAATGATGGAATGAGAAAATGCTTGTTCGCCGTAGCTTTTACGTAGGATGGATGGATGGAACAAAAGAACAATAGTCTGCTTGACAATTAAAGCTTTAGACAATAATTAAAAATAATAAAACTGATGAATAAGAAACATTTTTATTTGCTACTGGTAATTACCTTACTTTATGGATGCGCCAATATAAAAGAAGATGGACAATCCGTTGTCGATAAATCCATCCTCGCTCATGGTGGAGAGTTGTATGAAAATAGCATTATTGACTTTGATTTCAGAGGGCGGCATTATAAGCTGGAGCGTAATCAGGGCAAATTTACTTATCACCGCATAATTGAAGACTCCGGGACCTATCATGATATTTTTAGCAATGATCAATTCAAAAGATTGTTAAATGACCAAGAGATTGATGTCGATGCAGATTGGGTGAGCAAGTATTCCAGTTCCATCAATTCTGTAGCTTATTTTTCTTTACTTCCTTTTGGATTGAACGATGGTGCGGTAAATAAAAAATTGTTGGGTGAAGAAGCAATAAAAGGTGTGCATTATTATAAAATAGAGGTTACATTCGATGCAGAAGGAGGAGGAGAAGATCATGATGATGTATTTGTTTACTGGATAAACAAGCATGATTTCACTATAAAATATTTTGGATATTCTTACATAGTTGATGGGGGAGGGATACGTTTTCGAGAAGCCGTAAATACCAGAGAAAAGGGAGGTATCATTTTCTCTGATTACATCAATTACAAAGGATCAGCAGGATACAAAAATGTTGCTGGGTTGGCAGCGCTTTTTAAAGAAAATAAATTAGAAAAACTATCTGAGATCAGGTTGGAGAACCTCGAAGTTAAGAGGTTACAGTAAACTAATTAGAGAATGGATTCTTTTGATTTAAAGGAGATGCAACTATCTAATTGCAATGCTACCTCCAAATTTGCCTATTCATACACAATCACATAACCTAACATAAAATAATTGAAATGAAGTTAAACTTTTTATTTGCCTTTTTAATGACATCAATATCATTCAACCTATTGGCGCAATTGACAGAAGATGAGCATAAAAATACAGACACTCACAAACATTATAAAAATGAAATAGCCATAGCTACAGCTACCCCTTATTTCGTGAATGAAGAAAAGTTAAGTTATAGTTTACACGTACATTATATATATAATATTCCCAAATCTAAATTTGGCATCGGTGCTGCTTACGAGGTAATTTTACTAGATCCAAAACATACTACTATTGGACTGATAACTTTATACAGGCCTATAGAAAAATTGAGTTTTACTTTATCTCCCGGTATAACTTTTGAAAATAACAACAGTACGCCATTCTTTTCCTTTCATACCGAAGTATTCTATGAATTTGAGATTGGAAGATTTCATGTCGGACCGGTTTTAGAATTTGCCTATGATCCCAATGACTATCATATCAGTTTAGGACTTCATGTGGGACTTGGTTTTTGACAGAGATCCCCTTTAGAAAAAAAGAACTGATCTCTACCAGTTGTGAGAGTTTGCAAATGTGCCGCAAAAAAATGGACAGTCAGTTAAGCGCATTTTAATTCACGAATATTACCCATTTTGAGATAAGGCATTGATAGTTTTTGCTTTCGAAAAATCTCCCGAAAAAATAAATTTTCATATCCTATTTTTACATTCAACGTCAATGCCCAGCCTCAGAAAACAGACATAATTTCTAACTCAGCAATAGCTTACTTCTGAATAATTCACCGTTAAAAATCATTTTTTCCCATTGATCAAGAAATTTGTCAGCTTCATTCAGATAGTCGTACATTTGCCGCACATATTTTACATCAACTGCCAATCTAATTGATGCCTTGTCTTATGAAATCATTTATAATCAATAAATTCCTGTTAATTACTATGCTACTTGTGGTGAATGTCAGCAATGTATTTGCAGAAGAAAAATTTACAATAAGCGGATATATTAAAGATGGATCTACAGGTGAAATCCTCATTGGTAGCGCAGTTTATGTGAAGGAACTGAGCGTTGGCGTACAAACAAACGTGTATGGATTTTACTCGATAACGCTACCTGCCGGAAGCTATAGTTTTGAATACAGATACATTGGGTATGTTAGCCTGAGCAAGGAAATCAATCTCAACGCCGATGATCAAATAAATATCGAATTGTTTGTCGAAAATGTTCAGCTCGAAGAAATTGTTATAAAAGGTGTTCCCGACGATAACAATGTGACAGATAGCGAAATGAGTTCCAATTCTCTTGACATCAATACCATGCGAAAAATCCCAGCTTTCATGGGAGAAGTGGATGTGATAAAGAGCATTCAGCTATTGCCTGGAGTAAGTACGGTAGGAGAGGGGGCTTCTGGTTTTAATGTTCGTGGAGGCAGCGTTGGCCAAAATCTGGTTTTGCTTGATGAAGCACCGGTTTATAATGCTTCTCACATGCTTGGGTTTTTCTCGGTATTTAACCCCGATGCTGTAAAAGATGTAAAATTGTATAAAGGTGGAATTCCAGCAAAATACGGTGGCAGGATATCCTCTATTCTCGATATTAGAATGAAAGATGGTAACTCCAAAAAGTTTGGAGCCCAGGGAGGTATTGGTACAATATTTAGCAGGTTGGCTATTGAGGGGCCAACATTCAAAGACAAAGGGTCTTTTATTTTAGCAGGGAGGAGGTCATATATCGATATATTGGCCAGGCCATTTACTGATGTGTTGGATGATGGAACTGCCTTGAATTTTTACGATGTAAACTTAAAGACAAACTACAATTTCAATCAAAATAACACCTTGTATTTATCAGGATATTTAGGGAGAGATGTATTTATGTTTGATAAAAATCAAGGTTTCTCATGGGGAAATAAGACAGGAACCATCAGATGGAACCATCTATTTGGCGATCGCTTATTTTCTAATTTCACCATGCTTTTTAGCGATTATGATTATTCACTACAATTTGGTGAAACAGACTTTGATAAATTTGAATGGAAGTCTCGAATCAGAACATTCGATTTTAAACCGGAGTTGACCTACTTCATTAATTCTTCCAATGAGCTCACATTTGGTGGAGAGGTGCTGTATTATAAATTTAACCCTGCAAATGCCAATATAGTGAGTAATGGTGTAAACTCAGATTTCAGCCTTGAAAAAAAGCAAAGCCTGGAATCGGCAGTTTTCGTAGGTAATGACATGAAGATTAATGAATCTATTTCTGCTCATTACGGATTAAGAATATCAAACTTTCAATATTTGGGTCCGGGAAATGTTTATCAATGGGAAACTATTGAACCAGGGAAACAAAAAGAATTTGTATCTGTTCGTCGAGCTGATAAAAATGAATCCATCGCAAGCTATACCAATTTTGAACCAAGGATTTCCTTGAAAATCCAGACGGGTAAAAAGACGTCATTTAAGGCGAGTTACAATCGTATGTCGCAATACATACATTTGATTTCCAATACGACAGCCTCCAATCCGCTAGATGTGTGGACGCCAAGCACAAACAATATCATGCCACAGTTGGGCGATCAATTTGGGCTTGGGATATTTAAAAACTTCGGCCCCGATAATGACTATGAAATGTCAGTAGAGGCTTACTATCGTGCCACAAAAAACCAGATTGAATATATTGATGGAGCAGATATATTGATTAATGAATTCCTGGAAGCTGACCTCCTGAGCGGAGATGGCCGTGCCATGGGCTTGGAATTTTATATAAAGAAAAACACTGGTAAGTTAAATGGTTGGATCAGTTATACTTTGGGCAAGACAGAACTAAAAGTAGATGGGATAAATAATTTCAATTGGTATCCAACGAGATTTGACCAGAGACACAATCTGAAAATTGTTGGCTACTATGAGCTTACCAAAAGGTGGGTATTGTCCTCAACCTTCTCTTACCTTAGTGGAACTCCCACCACTTTTCCTACAGACAGATTTACCCAACAAGAATATCTGATTCCTTATAATGCTTTTGAAACAAGGAATAACGTTAGAATCCCAGACTTTCACAGGCTTGATTTGTCGGCGACATTTTACGGTAAAAAGTTTAAGAAAAATGGAGAAAGAAGAAAGAACAGTGATTACTGGGTATTTAGCATATACAATGTATATGCCAGAAGGAATCCCTTTTCTATCTATTTTTCTCAGGGCGCAGATCGTACCGAAATTGGTCAGCCTATTGAATCATTTGCAACAAGGGTGTCAATAATTGGCTCTGTAGTTCCTGCTGTTTCCTACAATTTTAGTTTTTAAATCAATGGTAAAGTCAATAAAATATATATTTGTTTTACTCATAATAATAATCTTCTGGTCATGCGAAGATAAAATTGTGGTGGATCTCCCAAAAACTACATCAGTTGTGGTTGTAGATGCCTGGATAAATAACAAACATGAAGCGCAGACAATAAGTGTGCTAAAAACCATACCCTATTTTGAGAATTCATTTCTTCCGGGTCTGAATAATGCGGAGGTGGTCGTCGAAAATATCACAAGTGGGTATGATTATAATTTTATAATAAGCGAAGACGATGGAATTTATATCTGGAACCCTACGCAAGCGGAGCATACTATTGGCAAAGAGGGTGATGAGTACAGATTGAAAATAAAAATAGGAAATACAGAATATGAATCTTTTTCTGATATGAACAGAGTACCCACTATTGATAGTATATTATTCTCGCACGAAAAAGAAAACAGCTTCTTCCCTGAAAGTTATTTTGCGCAGTTCTATAGTTTCGACCCCCGGGGAGTAGGAGATACCTATTGGATAAAAGCATGGAAAAATGGTAACTTTCTTAATAAACCATCAGAAATAAACATCTCGTATGATGCCGGAGGGTCTCCTGGTGCGATAATTGATGGCGTGACATTTATCAAGCCAATTAGAGATGGAATCAATCCTTTTGATCAGGACGAAGAAGACAACTTTTTATCCCCTTATTCACCTGGAGATTCTGTTTATGTTGAGATTCACTCAATCAACAATGATGCTTATGATTTTCTGCATGAAGTAAGTATTCAGACCAATCGCCCGGGTGGCTTTTCGGAGCTTTTCGCTCAACCACTCGCCAATGTATCTTCTAATATTACAACAAGTAGTGAGTCGCCAGAATCTATAAAAGCCATTGGTTTCTTTAATGTCTCTGCGGTTTCCGAACTCGGACTTTGGCTGGACCCTAACAATCTCCCACCAATGCGTGAGTAATACGGTATCCTTGAAAGGCAATCTTTTTGAAAAAAACTTTTTGCAATGCGAAATAAGAACACTTTTAAAGACATCATACAAACAAAATGCCCCAATTGTAGAGAAGCAAATATGTTTAAATCAAAAACGCTTAATTTTAATAACATGATTAAGATGCATCGATCTTGCCCTAAATGCGATCAGAATTTTATGCCAGAGCCGGGTTTTTATTTTGGGGCGATGTACATAAGCTATGGTATAAATGTCGCTTTGATGATAATTTTTGGTGTGACATGCGAGGTGTTATTCAGTCCAGAAAACGTGTTGATTACTTTGGCTTCTGTTTTTATTCCAGCAATAATTTTTGTGCCATGGAATTTCAGGATATCCAGGGCGATAATGCTATATGCTTTTGGGGGGATTTAAAAGGGATTGAAAATTCTGAATTGCGTAGCTTGTACTGAATTCACCCCATAGCCTTGAAATTATGGTGTCTAAGTTGTAGAATTCAAGGTTTCTGTTTACTTCTCTGATTCCTTCAATTTGAACTGTTCGAATTTTCCGAACAGTTGCCTCTTTATCCAACTCCTTGCTATCATAAATGTTATTTAAGCGTTCGCTAATGGTAGATTTTACTACACCAAAAAATTCAGCCATACTTTTTTGAGTAAGCCAAATGCTTTCGTCCAACACAAGCACATCTAAACGCACATAGCCGCTGGGTGCGGTATAGAGTATAGTTGGGTACTAAATCGCTCATTGTCTTAACCTTGATTTGTTAGGGGCCACTGATCTATTTCCACTTAATATTGCAGCCTATGCTTGGGATTTGGTTATCGGAAACTTGCTTTCCTGAAAGCACACATTCCAATGCGGCTTTTAAATCTGATCCTGTTACCGGTAATTGGTTATTTGGTCTGGAATCATCAAACTGACCCCGGTAAATACATTTTAAATTTTCATCAAACAAAAATAAGTCTGGTGTACAAGCAGCATCATATGCCTTAGCGACTTCCTGGGTTTCATCATACAGATATGGAAATGAATATCCAGAATTTTTAGCATGTATTTTCATCAATTCCAGGCCATCCTGAGGATATCTTTCACTATCGTTGGAGCTAATTGCTATAAATGAGATTCCCTTTGGCTTATATAAATTAGCCATTCGAACAAGCTCTTCATTGATATGATGTACAAATGGGCAGTGATTGCATATGAATATGACCAAAGTAGCTTTATTGCCTTTCAGTTCCGATAGCGCCATAACTTTGCCTGATACGGTATCAGGAAGCTCAAAAGAAGGTGCAGTAGTACTCAAAGGCATCATTGTAGAAAGTGTGTCAGACATACGATATGAATATTGTTATTTAGCAAAAGTATCTAAATATCCAGCAATTGGAAAAGAGAAAACAAGTCAATTGATTCAGAACTGTTAAAATCACATCTTTACCACGAATATCTGATCTGTTGTTTGCCCGGAATCGGAAGTCATTTTTTTATTGTAGGCAATGGTATTTCCATCGTGCGACCATACCAAATTTGAAGGAGGAGAGTCGGTAGGCTTGGTTAAAGTCATAAAATTTTTACTTCCGATTTCTCTCACGATTATTCTATTTTCCCAGACATAGCAAATCTTATTTCCTTTATAATGCCACCTCACTCCACTTTGAACATGAGACTTATGAAATGTTTGTTGTACGGACATACCACCCAATGGTGAAATGGTAAAAATTTGTTTTATGCCATTTTTATCAAAAGCCTGAAAGGCAATTTTGGACCCATCAGATGAGTTTCTTACTACCCCTTCACATCCTGGGAATTTTGTAGAATCCGTGAAAGTAAGCCGACGCTGACTGGCATCAAGGGGAGGAGCAGGCATAGTAGTTTGAGTTCCCTCCAAAGGTCCATATTTACCAGGCCTTGTAATGTTGTCAGGAATATCAACTACAAAAACTTCATCTACATCTTCTCCATTATCATTTTTTACAATTCCAATAAATGCCCTTGCACGCTGTGTTGTTCCATTTGCTTTTTTGTAGCCGGATGTTCCCACCCAGCTGTCAGACGATGCTTTGCTGATCTCATCACTTCCGGGCTTTGGGTTTTCAACAACTTTAACCACGAGTACGCTAAACCATTCACCTTCTATATTTTCACCGCCTGGATCTTTGTCAACTTTTACCGGTTCGATAAGCTTCGAAACCCCAATAGTTCTTAAATTAAGAATTATACCTGTAGAATCTTCCAGATGTTTCATGATGGCGTCATTATAGGTATATCCTATCCAGCCCCCATCCCGACACCATTCATGCCGATGCGTACCTCCTCTTAGTGCTCCAGGAGTAAAAGGAAATGTAACATCTCTGGAATCCATGAAATTGGACACATTGGGTTTTGCATCTTCAACAATTACGCCTGACCGATGCCATTGCTGATATGGATTTTGCTCAGTGACATTCATCAGCCCATGGATAAATACTATTTTGTTTGCAGTATGACTATAGCTAACCGCACCTACTCCTGGGCCATAGGGTTTGTTTTGTTTCAATTCATATAAAACCACTTTTTTCCCAGTGAAGATATTTACTTTTTCAATTTTCGAGCAAGCACCAATACCTCCTTCATCTGTTCTGGTATCATAAACCAACCATTGATCATCCGGTGAGAAATTATCATTATTATCCAGTAAATGATTATAAGTGAGATCATGGGTAATTTGCAATTCTTCTCTAAAACTATTGGACTGGCATGAAATAGAGCCGACAGCGAATATGAAAATAAGGCATAATAACTTCTGAAATTGTTGGCTCATGAAATTATTGATAAATGTGATTTAATGCTTATCCTAATAAATTTCATGTTACAACCTTATTTGTTTGTTGGCCCACTTATTACACCCAGATATCTTCCCATCCAGTAGGGTAGCAACCAGATGTCCCCGGCACTGTACTCCGATATCCCGTTTCCTCCCGCTCTGTCTAATCTAAACATATTGCCATTGTGCCTTTGTACAGGTCTTTCATCCGGAGGCAAAACTTCATTGGTTGTTTGTCCTCTGAAATTTGGTTCCATTAGTTCAATGTCTTTTCTGTGCGAGTTCATGATACTCCATTCTATCAAATCCATTGGATGTTCCTTCAAATACCAGGCAGCCTCTTCAAGGTCAAAATCGGGAGTTCCGGTCAAGGCAGTCATTATATTCCAGGCGCCTTCTTTTTCAGGTCTTTCTATTTCCCAATGATCTATAATCGCTTCTTTAAATTTAGCTTTCAGCGTGTCATTAAATGCATAATGGTAAAGCCCCCAATAGCCCACAAAATACATTTCATCGTCAGAATGATTCCAAGATTCTGAAAGTTCTTTACTCAGTTGATCTGCATCGTCAGGAACCGAGCCGATTTTGTCCATGGGTCGCATTAGATTTTCGAAATATCCGTATTCATTCATCAACTCAAATGCTTTGGATTTGTATTTTTCTTTTTTGGTAAAATAATAAGCTGTTTGCAGCATGCCAATAATGTTGGAAGAATTGAGCTTTCTATCGCCATTCATTAACGGCCTGGAATTGACATAGTCAGGATTCCACTTTCCCCACTGAGTGGGTTTGCCATCAAAGTCAATCAAGTACATATCATTGCTAACAATATGACTCATCAATGTGTCAATCAATAAAACAGCTCGATCTTTAAGATCAGTATCTGCCATCAATTCAGCAATTAACCCAAAGGCAAAAATATGCCCTATGGCCTCATCACTACTTGTCGTACTCTTCCAATCCCACTCAGGATCATTGGTATGTTGCCATCTGTGAGGGTCTGACAGTCGTTCAATATAACCACTTCGTTCGTAGGAGCGCGAGGGAAATCCCGGTACGGGATTGATGCTAAATAATCTTTCCATGGCATCCAGGGCCTCAGTACAATTTTGCAATGCCTCATCAGATTTTGTAGTTGCATATCTGAAAACCTGTCCTCCCAAATACATGGTAGTCCACAAGCCATCATTGTCGGAATCTCTTAATCTTCCGGAGTCAAAATTTCCTTTTTCCATATCAACCAGTCCGGCATTAAAGCCATTGCGAATATGCCTGTCGCGTACCTGATCTTCATAAAACATGGCTTTGTCGTGCAATGTCATTTCTTTGAAAATGATGTGCCCGAGACCAGCATCTGTTAAAACTAAAACAGAGCCATCATTCCCTGCCGATATGTGTTTTACGTTATTATCTGGCAACCATCGTTCACCAAAATAATAATTAAACTTCCCATCATTTTTTTGCATAAAAGCACCTTTGGTTGATCCAAACCATAGATTCCCATTAATTTCTGCAAGAGCTGTAATTTCTGTCCAAGGTAGTTTTGTATGTGTGTTTCCAACTTTTTTTCCTGATTTGTCAACCTCGACATATCCATTGGATGTGCCAATAATAATTTTGTTATTGAATATTGTAAATGAAGTAAAGTCACTTCCTTCAATAACTTTATCTAATTTATTACCGTTTGGATTAAATGTAGATAGTGAGTTAGTTTCCAATATCCAGAACAAGTTATTCGATGCATCAAATAAAATATCCAGCACTTGACCGCCATCCGATTGTCCTTTCCACGCGATCTCATTTTTTGATAAATATTCCAAGGTATTACCATCGCTAATCAAAAAATCAAACTCATCACCACCGGCAAATATTTGCGCATTTGCCATATCATGTTTCATGAAAATTTGACCAGACCAAGCATTACTGAGAACAGCTTCATCATCTAAATAGACAAATTGCCCTTTGTAGCCAATAAGATTACTTATGTTTTTGTCTGTCAATGGGCGATACATACGATCTGCAATAAGTTTGCCGGGGTACAGAAATTGGCCATCATGGGTGCGCAGCAATCCTTTTGATGACATGACCTGAATTACCCCATTTCGATCCGTAAATGCCTTACTCAGTTTTTGGTCTTCACTATTCAGGTAATACTTGATGCTAATATCTTGGAGAAAGGGTTCATCTTGGTAAACCGGCTGGTCGTTTGATGGGTTTTCGCCATGAGATATGGAACAAGAGTGTAGAAGAACACTTATTATTATAATTAAACTATTTGCGATTTTATTCATATGTGAAAAGGGTTGGATATTTTAGATACCATTGAATATTAATACTGCGTAAGTCAAACAATAGACTATTATATTATGATGATAAAGTACAAATTAAAAATAATATTTTATTTGAGTAGTCCGACTTGTTTTAATATTACTCAAAAAGAGGATACTATAGAAGTTGAAGTAGAACGTTCTTGGACCTTTCGAGATATCTAACAGAATTTACCAAAATGTAACGAACTATCGATTTCAGTAAATCATTAAATTTACTGAGCTCAGAAGTTATATCGGTATACCAAACCCAAAATAGAATCCATTTGTACCAACAGATGTAAAAGCATATTCAAAGCGCAGCACAAGATCGTAATAGCTGACAAAATCCAAACCTAATCCCCAACTGAACAGTGCTTTGTTATTCAGCGGGTTGTCCGCTGTAAAATCATCTTTCATGTAGGCAGCATCGGCGAAAAAATTTAGATAAAAAGCATATTGGAGATTTTTAAACTTGCTCTCTTCATTTCCATCTTTGGGCACTTTAACCTGTGGTGGTACCAATTCATATTTAACGTTGCTTCTGAAGAAGTACATTTGGTCTCCGCGCAGAGCAAAGTAATCGTATCCGCGAATAAAATCATCCCCGGAGGTGAGGTTTTGCTTATAATTATAGGCAATATTTTCACTGGAAGAATTGACAGCTTTTACCATTTCTGCAACATAAAACCCATTGCCCAATGATTGATAAAAGTGAAAATCAACACCATAATAAAAATAATCAACATCACGTGATAATATGCCCATTCCTCTTTTGTCAATAAACCCTCTCAATAAATTTCCTTTCAGTGGGTAAGATTTATTGTTTCTTGTGTCATAAACATAGTCAGCATATAAATTCATATTGCTGACATCCTTTTTTCCATCAGGCAAATAATTAGGTGCAATTACCAGCAAAGAATCCGAAACACTCGCTGTGGTAGCTTGAAGTCTGATTTTTCCGTAATTATACAAGCCAGGACGCATATTTAATGTTGCTCCAACCAGCCATTTTTTCAGGCTATTTTTATCATATAGCATTTGACGTTCATTTTCTACCGATGCATATTCTACTGCTCCAGAATTAGAATAAACCACACCCAAGCGCAATCCAATTTTTTGTCCTTGTCCTATCCAAGGAATATAGTAACCCAATCCATATAATTGTGAATTTCCAAAATAGGTAATTATGGAGGTTTGATGACTTAAACCAAACATATTGTTATGGCTGGCAAACACCCCCATGTTGAGAAGATCAAGATTCGGGTCTTGCAACCAATCATTGAAGTTTGGAGCATCAACTCTGGCCACCGGGAATGCCCATAAATACCATCTTTCCTGAACATCTATTAGCAGATTATATTCATTTCCCGATATTTGTTCTAGATGAATATCTACTGTTAAAAACAGTTTTGAGTCAATGATATTTTCTCTACTATAGCCAAGCCGCTTGATGAGTTCACTCGAATCGCTCTTGTTGATTCGCTTATCTGTACTAATCGAAAATTTATTGTTTGTATTAAATGTAGCCAGAGAATCACCCAGTTTGAAATCAAGCTCACGTGTGATGATGCGATTTTTTGTGCGTTTATTTCCGGTTACTTTCGCTGAAATTATTTTTAAATATGAGTACTCAAAAGCTTCAGCAGTATGAATTTCTCCGTTTTTGTTTTGTCCGAAAGCCTGAATAGTGAAAAAAATTGGAATTATTAAAGTATAAAAGTTCTTTAGAATATGTTTTTTCACACTCATAATAATATTCTTTGTTAGGTTATGGTTTTTTTAATTTTATATAATTATAATCATTCTTAACCCCAAATCCACCATTCGGCTTTTACGCCAAAATAATATCCCCATCTTCGCTCACCTACAAACTGAAGGAATGGAGAATAAAGGCTTTCTTTGGCATAATCATTATATCTTGCTAGTGAGAAAACAAATCGTAAGTGTGGCCGTGCCCAGGTATCTCGAATTCCTGTGGGTACAAAAATTGGAGCTATGGAAAATTTAGTAACACTTGCTATTGGGTTTGTTCCGTCTTTACGTTGCGAATAATGAAATTCAGTTAGCAAGTGAAAATAGTCCGTGATGTAATGTTCATTCCTGGCCCCGATCGTAAAATCTAATTTTCTGTTAAATACCTCTTTTCCAAAATATGTTTTGGACTTGTTGTTGGAATCTGCAGCACCTTTACTACTCGTCAGAATTAAATAGCCATTTAACGTATATCTTTTTGAAAAATTTATGAGTAAATGGTTAACTATTGCCATGGAATATGCGCCTTTAAAAGTCAGAGAAAGCGTATCAGGAGCGCCATATGTAAGCCATGTTCTTGACATTCCACCATCTCCGCCATTTGCTATTCCTGTTCCATATCTTACAGAAAAATGATTGAAAGAACCGGGTAGATAATTATTGAAATCATACGAATGTCTCACTCCCAAAACAAAACCATGGTCTGCAGGAAAATTTAATTTGTAATCACTTGTATCAACATCATTTTTAGAATCTGCATCAGCCATGCGATGATATTCTCCCAATAATGTCAGCATATTATTTGTATTAAGTTGGAAATCCTGCTCGAAATTAAGAATCACTCTTTGCCGAAGTGCTGCACTGGGTGTTCCGGATTTTATATTCAAATAAAAGAAAGGTGGCACTGTAGAGCTGGTATCTGATGAGGCTATAAATTGGGTTGATATCCTTGTATTTTTAAACTCAACGCCAAAGCCCTGACCAGAATGATCATTGAAGTAAAAATGATCGGCAATATGTACATCCGGGCCCCGGTACAATCTGGATCCAACCCAAATACTTAAGTCTTTGCCACGGATATTTCTTGCTTCGACATACATTTCAGGAATGGCAAATTCCAATCCTCCCAAACTATTTGACGTACTGTTGCCAAAAGAAGTTAGACTTGTAGAATACATCGCAAATCGTACTTGAGCATAAATATTAGTGCTATCACCAGGTTTAGCTTTGAAATGAAATGCAGGTGCTAACTCTAAATAATCCTGCTCTTCCAACCTTCCTCCAATGCTACCCATATTATTGAGATTAAGACGCCTTCCGATTGACCCACCATTTTCGAAAGACCAATCAACCCCCACTCGCCCATACGATCCCAATGAAATACTTTTATTGGTAACATTCTGATACATTATCTGGGCTTGTACTTGATTTTGGGCCAGCAAAAATAATATGACTATAAACCAGTAAACACCTGAACATGCTTCGAATTGAGATGGAATCCTCTCAAGGTTAGTTGTCAGGTATTTGAGCATAGGCTTTGGTAGTTTGGCACATTTACAATACAACTTTAAAATATATAATATGTTAGATAAATATCAAACGTAAAAGGCTTTACGTTAAAGTTTTTGGCATCTTCCGGTACTTTCACCAGATTTGATAGGCCGTAATTTAAAGCTGATCCAATGCTAATTTTCTGTGACATATTTATATCAAAACCCAGGCCAAGGATATTTGCAAAATCATTATAAAATTCTTGGACATTATTCTGATTTCCAACTTGCCAGGCAAGATTATATACTGCATAAATACTCACATCATCTGACATATTTAAACCAATGCTGAGTGGAATTTTAATGAAGTTTATATTTTGATCACTGTCACCCTCAAGTGTGTATTTAACGCCTGATTGAAAGAACCATCCTAATTCGCCAACATTCAACTTGGCTACAGCACCTACTAAATACCCCACCATTCCTGCTCTCGAATTTAATTGACTGTCTCTCACGAGTGACGAAAGTACTGCTCCTCCTGTGATACCAATTTTAAGCTGGGCAAATATTGGTGTGATGGAAATTAACAATACGATAATCAATAATTTATACTTCAGCATACTAATAGAATATTTTCAAGACTAAATTTAACGTGAATAATTAAATAGCCCAAGGAGCAATCTTATTTCTTTTGTATTTATTAAATTCTATATAATTCCATAGGAAGGATGAAGGTTCACAGAGGATAAAATATAGTTGGATTGGATCAATAGCTTAATATACAGATAATGATCTATCGCCATACATATTGAAATTTTCTTTTTAATTTTGTAAAATAACTGATAAAATAAATGCTAAAAAAGACTAAAATTGTTGCGACCATTTCTGACATGAAATGCGATGTAAAATTGATAAAATCACTTTATAAATTAGGGATGGATGTGGTGAGACTAAATACTGCCCATCAGGATCATGCCGATACACTCAAGGTAATTAATAATGTAAGAGCAGTTTCTGATAAAATTCCATTGTTGCTCGATACAAAAGGTCCTGAAATAAGAACTACAAAAGCTTTAAAAAACATTCCCGTTTCCTTCGGAGACAAAATAAAAATTAAGGGAGATCCTGATGGAATCACTACCAAAGATTGTATTTATGTAAATTATGCCGGTTTTGTAAATGATGTTCCTGTTGGAAGTCGAATATTAATTGATGATGGTGATATTGAGCTTTTAGTCGTTGCAAAAAATAATTCAAGCCTAACTTGTGAAGTGGCAAATAGCGGAGAGATATGCGGGAAAAAAAGTGTAAACATCCCTTCAATCCATGTAAAATTACCTGCCCTAAGTCAAAAAGACATAGATTATATTCATTTTGCAGTTGATAATAACCTTGATTTTATAGCTCATTCTTTTGTTAGAAATAAGCATGATGCTATTGCCGTACAGGAGGTTTTAAATTCCAGAAATAGCGAGATTAAAATTATTGCAAAAATAGAAAATCAGGATGGTGTAGATAATATAGAAGAAATTCTTGATCATGTATATGGCATAATGATTGCCCGAGGTGATTTGGCAGTAGAAATTCCCCAGGAAAAAATTCCGGTAGTTCAAAAAATGATTATCGAAAAGTGCATTTCAAGAAGAAAGCCTGTGATCACGGCAACGCAAATGATGCATTCTATGATTCATAATCCTCGACCTACCAGGGCTGAAATATCTGATGTTGCCAATGCTGTTTACGATGGTACAGACGCCATTATGCTTAGTGGTGAAACAGCCCATGGAGATTATCCAGAAGCTTCAGTTGAAACAATGTCGAAAATTGCCAAAGAAGTTGAGTCAGCCACGCCAAATATCAAAGAGACGCCATTGCTCATTGTCAACAATGAAATATCTGCATTTCTTGCTATTTCGGCTGTAAGAGCATCTGTAGAACTTAACACAATTGCAATCATTGCCGACACCAAGAGGGGCAGGACAATTAGAGCTCTTGCCGCATATCGGGGAAATAATATAGTTTTTGCCCAGTGTTACGAAAAATATGTGATGAGAGAACTTGCGCTTTCTTATGGGGTTTTTGCGAGTTATACCAAATTAGAACTGGCTACAGAAGCTTTTCTTTGTGATGCCCTAAAAGCGCTTCGTAATAAATATAAGCTTAAAAAAGATGCTCGAGCTGTAGTTCTGGCAGGTAATTTTGGGCCATCTCATGGTCCTTCATATATTGAGATTAGCACAATAGAAAATTTGGAAAAGAAGTGTAGAAGTTTAATTAGAATATAAAGGTAATTAATGCTTCAACACTTATGAGGCTTCCATGAGTAAGATAACCTCAATCTGTCCGTAAAGTGTCCAATTTCAGAAGTGTCCAATTTTTTTGATTGCATCATTTCTATAATTTTAATTACTGGATAATTATGGGAAATCCATATCAAGCTGAAAGTTGAAAATTTTTATTACCTGTTGATTATTGAATTTACTGTCAATCAGTAAAAAATATGAAAAATAAATTTCCTCTGGTTTCTATCATTATGGCTGTAAAAGATACCGAGCCATATCTTATCGATTGTGTAGATTCTATACTAAATCAAACCTATCAAAACTGGGAACTAATTGCAGTCAATGATCACTCAACAGATCGCTCTCTGGAAATATTGAATGATTTTGCTAATCGGGACCATAGAATAAAAGTATTTCATAGCCAAGGCCAATTGCTCATTCCGGCCCTTCAGGAAGGTTTTAAACACGTGAAAGGGATTTTAATAAATCGCATGGATTCTGATGACAAAATGCCAGATTATAAAATTAGTTTACTGGTAGATACCTGGTTGAAATACGGGAAAGGACATGTAATTGCTGGGGGAACCAAACATTTTGTTGATGAAGGTGAAGTTGGTGACGGGTTTAGAAAATATGAAAAATGGCTCAATGAAGTTGCTCGAAAAGAGACACATTATAAAGAGATATACAAGGAATGTGTAATTCCATCCCATAGTTGGATGCTTCATAAGGATGATTTAGTAAGTGTTGGAGCTTTTGACCCCGAAGTATATCCAGAGGATTATGATCTATGTTTTAGGTTCTATACCTATGGATTAAAGGTGGTAGGACTGGACAAAGTATTGCATTACTGGCGCGACCGCTCAAACCGAATTTCTCGAACCTGGGACTGCTACAAAGACAATAGATATTTTGAGCTAAAACTGAGATATTTTTTTCAATTAGATAGAAACCAGAGCAGGCCATTGGTTTTGTGGGGAGCTGGGAAAAATGGAAAAGATTTGGCAAAACTTATCTTGGCAAATGGAGATACTTTCCATTGGGTATGTGACAATGAAAAGAAAATAGGAAAACACATATACGGAATAATGATGGAGCATTTTAACACCATCGAAAATTCAGACAACCCACAAATTATTATTGTTGTGACTTCACCAAATGGTAGGATAGATATTGTCGACCAACTGAATTCCTGGGATAAAAAACCTGTAGAAGATTATTGGTTCTTTTTGTAAAGGATTGACTAATCTAAAACACTATTGCTTTAGATATTCTTTAAATGTCTTTTCTAACTTTTCTACTTTCGGAAGTATAACATAGTTGCAATATGGCTGGGAGCCATTTTCATTAAAATAGTTTTGGTGGTAGTCATCGGCTATATACATTTTCTTATATTTTACAATTTCAGTAGTGATAGTTCCATCGAACATTCCATCATCAGTCAATTTCTTTTTATACTTTTTTGCAATTTCTTTTTGCTCCTGATTATGGAAGAATATGGCAGACCGATACTGTGTTCCTATGTCATTGCCTTGTCGGTTAAGTGTAGTTGGATCATGAGTTTGCCAGAATACTTCCAGTAAAAATTCGTAGCTTACAACACTGGGATTGAAGCTTAGTTGACATACTTCTGCATGCCCGGTTGTTCCCTGACAAACTGCTTTGTAAGTGGGATTTTTCACATATCCACCAGCGTAGCCAGATACTACCTTTTCAACACCTTCTATTCTTTGAAAAATTGCCTCGACGCACCAAAAACACCCTGCACCAAAAGTAGCTAACTCCGTATCATAAGTGTTACTCGTGTTGCTTTTACTTGTTTCATTTTGCCCAATTACCTGGGAAAATACCAACAGCAATGCCAGTGTAAGGGAATGCAAGAGATGGTTATTCATATTAGTATTATGCATAAATGAATTTAACAGAATAAACCATAAAGGTTATTGTTTGTTTTGCTGAACGAGATAAAAGTCTTTAATCAGACATTATCCTTTTTCGAAGATGAGAACTTTCTTGTTGAAGTCGGCAGCAGCATTGATCACATTTCTGAATTGATCGAAATACTCCAGAGGATAATCGAGTTTTTTGTAATATTCTTTGATAAATACTTTCACCTGATTGCCTTCCATTACATAGTCAGATTCAAACCCCATTGTCTTATTACCAAATTCATCTTTGATACATATATCAATTTTCAAATCATCAAGGTTTCGTACTGTATATCCATTGGGAACGACAAAATCTATTGCCCGTTCGTAAATGCGATTGAAATCATTTTCGATGGGTAACATTCGCTTTTCTTCCTGATACATTTCTACCTGCTCACCAATAATTTCACCTATTTTTAGTAAGTATCGATTGCCTGCTTTATCGAAAAAAGAACTACTTGTAGTGGCAAGTCCATGGATAATAAAAGGTTTTAGATAAAATGAATCCATTGAGGAGTTCTTCAGTTTAAAATCTTTTAATTCAACATCTTTTCCAGATAAATTCAATAATTCTATCACGACAAGTTTTGCGTCTTTTTCAGGGACCAATTCAAATATCGGTTGGATGAAAGATGCGTTATATCCAGTCATTGTACGAACAATGTCGAGGTTGATTTCATCAAAATCTTCATTAATTTCTATAGTGACATCAAGCTTGTCTTGATTTTTCTTGTAATCGAGCGGTTCTATAAATTTCACTTCTCCGACTCCAGAACTTGTTTCTCCACTTTTCACATTTTTTATAAAAAGACCATAATTGTTGCTCCAGTTAAAAGGTATGAATCCTACCCTGAAAAGTGATTCCGTTGGTGCCATATATTTATCCAGATGGGGAAAATAGAAAATGTAGTTTTCCAAAAAACTATATGATTCAAAATCGGGATCCATTGCAACTTTTGTGCGATCAGAAGTTAACCCATACCTATATTCAACATCGTTAATATCAAACATAGAAACATAAAGTTTGATAACCCCACGTTCGTTGGCTACCAATTTTTCCAGGATAACTTCCAGTTTTTCCAAATCATCATTACTTTGCTCGGAAATTGTAATTCGTCTTTTCACAAAATCTT
This sequence comes from uncultured Roseivirgaceae bacterium, assembly GCA_964507705.1. Classification (GTDB taxonomy): domain Bacteria; phylum Bacteroidota; class Bacteroidia; order Cytophagales; family Cyclobacteriaceae; genus JAAUQL01. The sequence goes on from CAZDRA010000008.1 coordinate 41,211, forward strand.
CAATTATCCGAATTTTTTCTTCTTCTGCAAGTCCTTCTATTCCAAGATCTTTTGAAAACTTTTTCAATGATTTGATATCTTTTTTTGTTATATCAGATAGCAAATACTGATTGAGCTGATTAGACAGTTGATCATAAGTGTATAATTTCACTTCATCTGCAGGTTCGATATAATCCAGTTTGTATTCGACCCGCATCAAACTATTATTATATGGAGCGTAAGGCTCTGCTTTAAGGGCATCAATTTGTGATATTTTAGCAAAATAGTGATTCTTGTTTTCTATTGTAGTATCAAGTTCCATCTCTTGAAATCCATTGTAACTTTTGGTATTGAAATACATTTTGTCTTCACAGTAAATGTGGAATTCTGTATTCAATTTAAGTTCATCAGATTGAAAAAATTCTCTACTTCCTTCTAATTGAGGTAGCATTTTGAAAGTATATATGTACTCTATCTGGCTTCCAATTTCTACACCTTCTATTGCAAAAAACTTATATGTAGAATATTCATCTTTGCCCTCATGATCCTTTAAATCAATTTCGTCAATTTCTTTTACTTGTTCATTTGTAATTACCCTTGCTCTTAAATCTTCTATACCGATCACTCTATTCATGGGCATATAATGCTTATTGTACAATTCAATAGCATCATGTGTGTTCACTTGTATTTTAGTGTGGACTGTATAAAGCTGCAATAAAGTATTGTACTCTTCATCGAAATAAAACTCAACAACTTTTAAATCTTTAAGGACTATCGCATTCTGGTCATTTTCATCAGTTTGTACAACTTCAAAAACAGGCTCATTTTCCCAGTCATAATCATCAAAAAATGACCCTGATCCAAAACAAAAATTGCTATACGCTATTAAAAAAATAAATAATATGTACTTGACTAATTTCATTATAATTAAATGTTAAATAACTGATTAACTTCAAGATTTCGATCTACATTTTCAAAGCAATATCATTATCGCAATTCGAATAAATGTCAAAACCCAGTAAATAAAAAAATGATTATTCTAATTAAATCTCATTAAATGAAGTATGATTTCCTTTCTCTTATTTCAACAGTAATGGTCTTTTATATAAAATATTTATTTTATATTTTTTCCAATACCACAGATTCTTTATAAGAAGAGAACAAACCTTTTATCATTTTATTCCAAGATTCAAATTGTTCAGTTTTTAGCAGAAGTGTGTTAATTTCAATGTTTTGATGAACAAAAATCATATTGTTATTTATCTCATATTTTAAGCTATACCCAAAATCCCCACCATCATATTGGGCATTTTCCGGTAAATACGAAACCTTATAGTTTTCTGGGATTTCAAAGCAGAAAACATTTGAGGTTAATTTTTTATAGGTATAGTGGATGTTTTTTTGAGTTGTTGAAATATCTATCATTCCATTTTCTAACTCTTTATTCAAATGCGGATTGATAAAAATTTCGTTATCATAAAAAAGTATATAATCTTCAATAGAAAAATCATAACTGATAAGAAGGGCATTGTTTTTTTCGGTAACCTGATTTGTAGTTACGGTGTTTAGAGAGAACTTATTATTTCCCTTTTTTAATAAGAGATTCAAAAAAGATTTTTTGTCTTCTTCACTAAGGTTTTCAAGGTTATTAGCTACTGGAGTTTTACTGTATCCTGCATATTTCGCTTGTCCTGACCCCACAATCATATTATCCTCTACTTTTAAGAAAACCGAATCCAATATCATATTTCTTTCAGAAGAAACGATTGGAACATTTACGAGTTCAAAGTCATTGGTGCCTTTATTTATCAATGCCTCTCTGCCTTGAATGTGCGTTGTCGGAATCCCTAAAGTATTGTATTGGTCTGTTGCATCTAGAAAATAATATTTGTCATTATTGACGTAGGTACAAATCATATGATTATCAGCCATCGGAGTGGGGACCTCTTTGTGCGAATAAGGAATTGCCGTTGTGCCAATCCAGGCTAGGTTAGATGGGATATCAGCAAGGTTCAACATTTTATGGATAAGATTGCTCATATCTTTGCAGTCTCCATATCTTCTTGTAAATACTGTGTTAGAAGCCCGAGGGCGAAATCCACCTAATCCATCTTCAATTGCTATATACTTTATATTTTGCTGAACCCAGTCATAGATCGATTCAACTTTTTCCAACTCTGTTAATTTGTCTTCTACAAGATTTTCAACAGTTATCTTAATATCTTCATTTTCTTCATCGTCTATATCTTCCAGAAAATCCTGATACCACGCATGAAGATCATTTACATCACCAAGTACACTTTGCACTTCTCCATTATATATATATGAATCGACATAAATAATTAGGTGTGGTGCTGTATGCAAAACACCATCAGCTCCTTTACTCAGTTTAATTTTATTAATTTGAGATACCGACCAGCTATAAATATTGTATTTACCTTTTTTTTCTATTTTAAAATTGACCTTGTCGTCATCAATTCCATATTTGTGATAATTTATTTTGACACTTTCATGGGCTTTGACAGTATATATACTCTTTTCAACAGGGAAATAAGATGAAAACATGAAATATCCCCATAGGCGAGGTTCTTTGTATTTTTTGGAATAAGAAATGACTGTTTTTGATCCTGATTTTAAAGCAGGAAAGAGATAACTTATTTTCTTTTGGTCGTCATAAAAAATTCCAGCAGATCGAGAATCTGATGTCACAAAATCTTTAATCTTTATTTTTTTAAATTTGTTTCTTTCTGTTGGAATGAGAGAGTAAGCTTCAATATCGAATATTTCTGTAAATGTATTGGAATATCCAATAGATTGTTTGCTGTACATATTTGCATTTTCACTTAAATGCTGCGTTTCTTCATAAACGTTAGCTATAATATCTAAATGACCATTTTCATTTACAGATATATCTACTTGCTGGCGTTGCTCAATTACAACACCATTTTCACTTTCAATTAATTTATCCCAATCAGATTGAGCTGAAACAATCCCATTCAAAAAAATAAATAATACTACGAAGTATTTACTTCCCCACATTTTTTTCATATTCTTTTTTTGCCAATGCTACTGATGAATCCTTTTAGCAATATTTTATTATGATATAATTTCTCTCTGTATATATAAGAGACCCACAAAACAGTTTTATACCCTATAAATTTTCATGTTTTTTTTAAAAAAATATATTCTGTAATAAATAATTCATGTACACCCTGTAGAAAAATACTTAAATTGACTGATAGTTAAGTACAGTGCTTAAATCAAAAAAGTATCGTGATATCATTAGTTGATGCATTTATGTGTTAATTTTTTTTATAAACGGGTATTCTTAAAAAAATTATTTGGGAAAGAATTCATATTATTTCCTAGCAAAAAAATATTAATGCTGTGAGTACACTAAAAGAAAAAAACGAAAAATAATATGCACTTTGTTTTCTGAATTGATGCCTGACTCAATATATTTATAATCGAGCGACACTTGTATGTCATGAATAGAAAATACAAAATGAGGCTTGTAGGGATGCGGTAGAAATAAGGAAAATTGACAAATCTTTATCAATAATTTATTACAACAAAGATTGTTTGGGCAACTGACCGGGAATTGATCTTGTTCTTTAAGATTTTCTAAAAGAATATTATTAGAGGTCCCCTCTAATCAGAGAAATACTATTTGCCTCAATAATTATTTTTCGTTTTTTATACAATGTTCCAATGGCCTTTTTAAATGTTTTCTTGCTCATTTTCAATTCCGCATAAATTTCTTCTGGCGAGCTTTTATCAGAAATATTTAACATTCCACCATTGCCTTTCAAAATGTTTAATATTTCTTCATTGCTGTTTTCTAAATGTAAATTCATGCTGGGCTGGAGGCTTACATCAATCTTTCCATCACTTCTAATCTGTTTGATATATCCAACTTTTGTATCTCCAATTTTAATAGAAGAAAATACCTCATTCCTAAATACCAATCCCAAATGACTGTCGTTAATAATCACCTCAAAACCCATATCAGACTGATTAAATACCAACAAATCTACTTTATCACCAATAGCAAAATCTGTATCATCGTTGGATAGATATTTTTTTATCCTGGCTGTTGCGACAAGTCTATCTGTTTCTTCATCGAGATACATTCTCACAACATACGATTGCCCAAGTTGCATTTTTTTATTTTGTTCTTTAAATGGGACCAGAAGGTCTTTTTCTAAACCCCAATCAAGGAAAACACCGTTTTTAGTTACATCAATCACCTTCAGAGATGCTATTTCATTTAGTTTGATTTTTGGTGTTTCTGTTGTAGCTACTAGCCGATCTTCTGAGTCATTATAGATAAATACTTCCTTAATATCTCCTTCCTTCTCATCGCCGGTCAAATATTTACCAGGGAGCAAAACGTCTTCTCCATCTTCATCAACAAGAAAAATACCATGCGGTGTATCCCTGGCTACCTTCAATAAATTAATCTCTCCTATTTTCATAGTTTCACTTTTTCAGCCACAAAGGTAAATTAAAAAAAGCATGATTGTGTGGCGAAAACCTTACTAATATTTTGAGGTATTTAGGAAGGCGTCAAAGTTATTTAGCCATATAATAGCGTACCATAATTTCAAATATTAATATTTTCGCTTGTGAGGAAAAATAATTATCATTTGTGGGAGCAATGATTTTTTCAAAAGAAAAGCCTCATTATTTAAAAAGCCGTTGATATACTAATATTGGTAATTTAAGGAACTTCAATCCCTATATAATTATTGCCAAACTGGCAAAAGATCCCGATACTATCAATCCTCGGCTTGAGGCATTATCTTCATTGAGTTCAAACTTAATTTTCCCATTTTTATCTACAAAATTTATTATCGAACCCTGGTTTGCCATTTCTGGTGAATCGGTAACGATAAGCACCGGATCGCTTGTAGTATGTTCACAAATTTCACTAAGACTACCGATACTGCTTTCCGAAACAAACAATATATTGCAATCTTTTATTTCTTCAACTGATGAGTAATTCTTAATCTCTATAATATATCCATTTCCTGTTGCCTTCTTTGAATTTACCATGGCTGCAATTAATTCAGAGATTTTAGAATCTCCGATGATACCAATAACAAATTTTCCCGAATTAAATGAGTCGGGCCATTTGATATATTTAGTAAAATTGTAAATAAATAAACTCTGATATTTTTCTTTTTGTGCTTGACTGTTATACACAAAAGTCAACAGCAGTAATAGCGAAAAAAATATTCTCTTCATCATAATAGATCTAAACAAAAAAATTATTGAAATGTAGTTATTGTTTTTTTACAGCTACCATTTCAAGGGTGTAGCAAATATAAATATTTAGTGTATTTGCTTTGATTTATACTTATTCAACTATCACACATGTAAGAAACTTTCTACATATATGACTACTCTCATTCTTCCCAAGCTCAATTACTCTAAGATAATTTATTAATGAATTTTAAAATGGCTTCAGTATTTCAAAAGGACGAGATTATTAGTATTTATCGTACTAGTCTTTTTGAATAATTTTTTTTAACACGGGCAAGCATTTTCCATCAGGTTTGCTCTTTTCTTCACCAACTTTTTGATACTCGTGTTTTTGATAGAAGAATAAAAAATTAGGATCAGACACCACCTTGATTATTTTGCGGTTTTCAACAAGTAGTTCTAGTTGTTCAAGAAGAATATTTCCTATATTTTTTTCAATATATTCCGGAAGTACCCAAAGGTGGGTGATATTGTAATATTTTTTTTCGTAATCCTTTTCAAGAGAACCAAACCCTAGAATCACACCATGCTCATTTTCAATTTTTATGACATACGTATTTCTAATAAACCTTGGTGTTATTGTTAATTCATCTCTCCAAAGGTCAATAAGGAAATCAGAATATCCCCAGTACTTTTTTGATTGGACACAAATATTTGTTAGTTCACTGTAGTCTTCCGCATCAGCTTTTAAAATGTGTAAAATCATTCAGTATTCTTTTGTACTTATTTGCGGTAATATTACTAAAAAAATTAATTGTGATGAACTTTTAAAAACATGAAAATGCGATGTATATTATTCTTTTATCATTATAAGTAGAAAATTATATGTTATTTAGATATTTTAGTATTTCACACTAAAAATTCCTGATATGAAGGACATATTAAATGCAACAGCATCAGAAAATGTAGCTGTTGTAAAACAGTTTTTTAAATACTACAAAAGCAACGACATTGTTGGGTTACGTACAATATTATCACCCGATGTAGAATGGCATGTCCCCGGCCATCATCCATTGACTGGAACGAAAAAAGGAATTGAAGAAGTAATAGCATATCACAAGCAACTTCAAAAAGCTAAATTTAAAGCCGAGGTAATTATTCTTGAAGGGAATGAAAATCACGTAATCGAATGCCACAGAGGCTGGTCTCAGATTGGAAATAGAAAAATTGATATGAATTGGGTTCTTTTGTACACGATTGAAAATGGGAAAATAATATCTATGCAAAATTTCCCCGGTGACCAACATGCCACAGATGCTTTTTTCTGGGAAATATATAAACTTAAAGAAATTCCAGACAGATTGATCAACAGGTAATGCAATATCTAAAACTCAAATTCCATTTCATCTACCTCTTCAAGTGTATCAGGATTTAGAACCTTCATTTTTAGATCAGTTCCATTCACATAAAAAATTACCAAAGCATTTTGAGTAGTAAACCCTTCCACTGATTCACTCCAGGGAGTTTTTTCTTGCGCATAATACGGTGCGCCTGCAGCTCCATTGTTTATTTGCCAAATGTTTCGTGAAAGCTCGATTTTTTGCGCAAAATATTTTTTTGGATAAATATTGGTGTCAGGACCAATTTTAGTACGAGCATAGTTGTGTTCATCCCCCGTCAGAATTGCCCTAGTCTTTTTGCTTTTATTTACAATAATATCCAGCAGTTCATCTCTCCTTTCTATAATGCCTTTTGCTACTCTTTTGCCTGCAATTGAAGGGCGGTATGCATTTTCTCCATCGTACCACATATCGTCTTTGACGTGTCCGCCATTTGGAAAAAACGGTGTGTGCACTGTTACAAAAATATGATCAATATTATTATCGTCTTCAAGATTGTTAATGGTCTGTTCAAACCATTTCAATTGATTGTCCATGATATATCCATGGATATTTCCACTAATAAAAGTTACGGCTTTGGTCGATGGTGCATACCAATAATTTGAATTCAATACTACCATGGCCATATTATCATAAGTGTAATAAAAAACACTTTCCTTGTAAGATGGGAAGTCTATCTTTTTTTCATTAGGATCATAGATGGATCCATCTTCGCTGTCAGGTCCATTTTCTGGGTTGACAAACTCCATTTGGAAAGTAGCTTCTGCTGAAACTTTTTCATATGGAAAATTATCAACATGGTAAGAATTTTTACTTTGAGGGTCGTAAAAAGTTTTAATTACGGCCTCATGATTTCCCATGGTTGCTACTACAGGAATATATCTGGCAAAAGGTTCTATTGCCCTCTTCCAATTGGCGTATTCCAGCCGCATATCATTTGGGTTGGTTCTATATCCTGTTATTAAATCTCCTGTAAATTGCATGAATCTAACTTTTTGCTGTAGGTTTAGCGCCATTATCTTTTTCATGATATAGGCATTAGTACCATAAAGATCTCTTTCTCCACCCCCATTTCCAGATCGTGAGTCACTTGCATAAGAGAAGGAATATGCTGTTCTGGAACCAGCAGCAGGAGCAGTCCTCAAGGAGTAGCTTTCTTTAAAGTTTCCATATATCAACTCGTAATCATATTCTTTATCTGGTTCCAATTCGGTTATTTCAATTTCGTGGTATGTATCTTTTTTTGCAGAAAATCGTTTGCCATTTATCTTTATAGTTACCTTACCCTTTATGTTGGTTTTTAAGAAAATTACTGCTCCGTCATGTTTAAGTTTTGAAATAAGCGGCCCTTCGATAATAGAAAAATCAACAACAAATGGCTTTGGTTTTGAGTAAACTTTTTGTCCATAAGCTATTTCATGATATTTTCCATCCGTTGAAAGAAATTCCTCAGCATTGAAATTTATTTTTCCATCGTACAACATGTTTCCTTTTTGATCTACAACCCTATATCCGAGAATACCAAATCCGGTTTTGGTCCAGTTTATCATATCAAATCGGCCTTGCATATCTTTAAGATTTACTTCTGCTTTACCTTCATTTATAGTAGCGACACCTGCATAAAAAACAGGCTGAGGATATTTTGAGTCGTTTAAAGGAATAAAACCATAGTACAAAATACCCTTCAAATCTTTTTTCCTAAAGTCAAAAAGAAGTCCTTTTACTGTCCCAGTTATGTATTTGGTAAATTGTTCAGGTTTGTACTTAATGTTATCCGGTAAGGCATAGATTTTATTGCCTTTCAAATCAAAATATATTCCCTTATCATCTGATTTTATATTGGAGTGAACAGCAGGGATATTATTTTTCTGAGCAAAAATTAAGTTGCTTGAGATAAGTAAGTAAAGCGTGAAAACAGTAATGTATTTCATAGATTTTGTTTATTAATAGATCATATTTAACAATTTAGATGTGTGTCAAAGTTAGTTACCGTATATATTTTTTTTGTTATTTATTATTGAATTTAGCTCAATAATAAGATTGATTTTTTAAAGGCATTCATTCTTCAGATTTACTTGAAGACAAAGAATATGGATGATAGGTTTTGTCTGCCCCTCGTTTTTTCTCAGGTTTATTGTCCATGAAAAAATGTAGTTTCCCACCTTTCATAATGTCTTCATGAGCAATCCAGTTATTCCTGTAGCGATCACCATTAAGTTCTGCTTTTTCTACAAAGACATTCTGACTACTATTTTCAGGAGCTTCTATTACGAATGAATTGCCATTACTAAGAGAAAGTGTTACTTTCTTAAATAGGGGAGACCCCAATACATAAGATGGATGACCGGGTGTTACCGGATAAAACCCCAGGGCACTCATCACATACCAGGCAGACATTTGTCCATTGTCCTCATCTCCACTATATCCATCAGGTGTAGGCGAGTATAAGTCCTCCATAATTGACCTTACTAACTTCTGAGTTTTCCATGGTTTGCTTGTGTAATTATAGAGATATGGCATATGTTGAATTGGCTTATTGCCATGAGCATACTGACCTTTATTGGCAAGAATCATTTCGGTCATTTCATGAATTACCTTGCCATATGTACCAACTTTAAACTCTGAAGGCGTTGTAAATATTTCATCAAGTTTTTCTATAAAATTATTATCGCCTCCCATTAGATCGCTAAGTCCCTGGATGTCATGAAATACCGACCATGTGTAATGCCATGCGTTGCCTTCTGTGTATGGGCCTCCCCATTCTATAGGGTCAAAAGGAGTTAGCCAAATTCCATTGCCGTTTCGCCCACGCATAAAATTTGTAGTTGAATCAAATACATTTCTATAATTGAAAGGCCTGTTTTGAAACTGAAATATATCATCTTTATGGTCTAATTTTTTGGCCATTTGTAGAATACAAAAATCATCATAAGCATATTCCAATGTTTTACTCGTTGCTTCTTTAAATTCAGGGTAGGGTACATATCCATTATTGTTATATTCTTTAATTCCATCTCTTCCGGGAGCCCAGGAAGGTGCAGTAACGAAAGCGTCTTTTTTCATAGCCTGATAGGCCAAATCAACATCAAAATCATCTATACCTTTCAAATAAGCATCTGCAAATAGCGAAGCGCTATGACTGCCAATCATTTCATTGCGATAGCCTGGGCTGGGCCATACCGGTAACCAACCTCCCTCTTTATAAGCGTTGAGCAAACCCTTCATTATATTGGCAGTTCTTTCTGGATACATAATGGTATAAAATGGAAATAAAGCTCTAAAAGTATTCCAATATCCAATGTCAGTAAATAAGTACCCCGGTCTGACATTGCCATTGAACGGGCTATAATGCATCATTTTTCCATCTTCACTAATCTCATAAAATGTTCGTGGAAATAATAGCATTCGGTAGAGTGAAGTGTAAAACATCTCTCTTTGTTCGGCGTTAGCTCCCTCGATCACAATTTTATTTAACTCTGTATTCCAGGTCTGGTTCAGTTTGATTTTCAATTGATCGAATGTGAATTTTTTTACTTCTCTTTCCAGGTTAATGACTGACTGTGGCAAACTGATAAATGAAGTCGCAATTTTTACGTTTATTTGTTCATTTCTTGAAGTACTAAATCGCAGGGCAATTCCAGTATGATCTCCTTCTATTTCTCTCTGGAGAGTTTTTATCGAATCGTTATTCCATAGTGTGAAACTATCAAAAGGCTTGTCGAACTCAGCAACAAAATAAGTAGCAAAATCTTTTGGTGTTCCGCCGCTGGTATTTTTGCACCATCCTATAATTCGCTGTTGTTTTGGTATCACTTTTATATATGAGCCCCCTGGAAAAGCATCAAAAAGAATCCATGAAGACTTTGACTCAGGAAAAGTAAATCTCATCATGGCGCCACGATTGGTGGCTGTCATTTCTGCGGTGATCTTTTTTTCGTGAAAATCTACCTGATAATAATTTGGAAGCGAAATTTCATTTGTCACATAATATTTAAGAGATCTTCTTTTGTCATCAATAATAAGTTCCCCCACTTCAGGCATCAATGAAAAAGCTCCATAGTCGCCAATCCATGGGCTAGGCTGGTGCGTACACCTAAATCCATTGATTGATTTAGTGTCGTAGTCATATATCCATCTGCTATCTATTGGTTCAGTTTGTGGAGTCCAGAAATTCATTCCCCAGGGGTGCGCAACTGCAGGGTAGGTATTTCCATTTGATAGTTCGAAGTTAGATTGGGTGCCTATCCGAGGATTGACAAATTGCACAAGGTTAGGTTGGTTGCTTTGTAATTTAGAAATATCTCTGAATTGGCAAGTAGTAAGAAGAATTACAGTAATATTCAAAAATGCGAATAAAACGTAATTTGATGATAAATTAAATCTAAAAAAACGAAGCGTAAGCATTTTCAAATTTATGAGTTGGCTAAATTTCTTAATAAACAAATTCTAATGCTAAAGAATCTTATAATTAATGAAATAATTCGTTCTATAGTTTCCTGAAAGAACATTCTCTAAGCGAATATATACCATTAAACGAAATTTTGAAATTATAAGGATATCCTTATCAATCTAAAATCAAGAACTTAAGTGATAAGTGAATGATATTGCAATAAAAACGGAAAAAGGATATTGTTTAATTTTAATGACTTTAAATTCAAAAAGGAATGGCTGGAATCATTTTTGCCTTTACGGAATATCTTTAAAAACTTTCTTTACAGTATAGTTGATCATTCTATCAGCATCATCACCTTCTCCAGCATCAACTTTGGCTACTCCCTCAAGAACAAGCTTATTTTGGACTCTATCAACGAGATCAATGGTTACTGTTCCTTGCGTATAATATTGGCTGTGACTCCCTGGAGAAATTGAAACACCAATTGAAGTGCCGTATGGGCTTGCTGCTCCATAATATCCAGCTCCACCCTGATTTGTGGTATTTTCTGCTCTATTCATTAATGAAAAAATATTGACTAAAAGATCGGGTTCATTTATTGATCTTTTTATTCCTTTCATTCCTAACTCCAGCTCTATTGCCATCATTAGTCGCCGCCTGTTAACCTCCTTTAATTTAAGATGTTCTTCGTTAAATTCATAAAAGTCGAATGTTTTGTAGGCACTAAAATCCGCATCCTTGTCAACAGATGTATAAACTTTAAGCGAACTGCTACAGCCGTAAATCATCACAATTGATATGTAGAAATAAACTAATTTTAATTTCATGTTTTTAATTTTTAGAAGGTCGCAAAGTAAGTAAATTTTTATTAAAGTATTTTATAAAAAAGTAATGAAACGAAATCATTTTATAATTCAATGGTATAAATTTACCTTGGGGAATTGATAACATTTTCTGGTATAGAAATAAATTGAAAAAATGGAAGCGCTAACTCAATTGTTTAATAGAGACCTTGATAAGTTGATGGTTGAAATTAATAGTTTTAAAAATCAAGAAAATCTCTGGAAAACCCAAGGGGAAATAATCAACTCAGCTGGCAATCTTTGTTTACACCTTGTCGGGAATCTAAATTATTTTATTGGAACTATTATTGGTAATACAGGATATATTAGAGATCGCGAGGCAGAGTTCTCAGATACCAATGTCGATAGAAAATTGATGACGAATATGATTTTGGAAACCAAATCTGCAATAACATCATCCCTGGAAAAGTTTGATAAAGAGAAACTGAGAAATACATATCCGATAAAAGTATTTGATAAAGATACTACGTACGAATTTTTTCTTTTTCACCTGGTTGGCCATCTCAATTATCACCTTGGGCAGATCAATTATTTTAGAAGAATATTGGAAAGTTAATTGACAAAAAACCAATTTAACCTCTTGATTACAAGTATTATTCCATTGACTTTCCCTGGGTATTTGGATAGATTTTATCATCCGTGATTTCGAGGGTAGCCGCAACGGGATAATGGTCTGAAATAAATACTTCACCTTCTCTTATATTCAGGTATTGATGCGATTTTACTGTAATGCCATCACTGATGAAAATGAAATCAATGATTTTTGCGACATTTTCTTTATATCCGGTGAAGGTAGTTTTACCTCCTTTGTGTGCTTGCTCTGTTACATAATGGGCATCTTCAATTTGATAATATCCCTTCCATTTAGTTGTGAGTATTTTATATGGCTTTTCCTCCATGGTAATATTAAAGTCTCCCATCAGGACTACAGGAATTCCGTTACTGGTTTCTGCAATTAAATTCATGATCAATTTTGCGCTTTCCTCTCTGGCTTCAATTCCGCGGTGGTCGAAATGTGTATTGTATATCATAAACTGGATTCCACTTTCTTTTTCTTTCAATTTCAACCAGGATACGGTACGATACAATGCCGCATCCCAGCTTTTACTACCAATTACTGTTGGAGATTCGGACAACCAGATGGTCGAATCGAGCAGAAGTTCGTACTGGTCATTGTAAAAAATCGCCATGATTTCATCTTCCAGTTTGCCGTCTTTTCTACCCACACCATAAGCATGATATCCATTTAAATTTTCCTTGAAAAATTGAAATTGCTTCGAGGTAGTTTCCTGCATACCAATGACATTGGCCTTTATTCTCAGAAGTGTTTTGAGCGCCAGTGATTTTCTGTTTTTCCAATTATTAATACCATCTTTTCCATTACTTGTTCTTACATTAAATGACATCACGCTGAGCTCAGTCGTTGCAGCGTCAATTTGAGCATTGGCGAGAATTGATGAAAGAAAAAAGGAAAAAATAAGTATGTGTTTTAGACTTAGTTTCATAGCAAGCTTTATCAAGGTTGGTTTTGGATTAATTGATAAATTTAGAATCTACAAGCTAATTTAATGAATGATGAATTACATCCCTACAAAAGTGTAAAATGATGACTTAGATTCAGAAAAAGATTTCTATCTTAAGTCTGAATTATAATAACTAGTATTTGAAAAATATTTCAATGATATTATTAACCCTTTTTGTGGTTTTCACGCTCATAAGCTCAGGGATTTACTTTTTTCAGGAGCGGCTTATTTTTTTTCCTAAAGCATTGCCACCAAACTATCCATACCAATTTGACCATGATTTTGAGGAAATTAATTATTGTATAGATGACCAAGCCACAATTAATGCATTGCATTTTAAAGTTGAAAAATCTAAGGGAATTGTCTTTTATTCTCATGGAAATGCAGGAAATTTAAGTGGTTGGGGAGATGTGGCAGAAATATTTCTGATGAATAATTATGATGTATTAATTTATGATTACAGAGGATATGGGAAAAGTTCCGGATCTGTTTCTGAGACAAACCTATACATGGACGCCATGTATATTTATGAGCAATTGAAGAATGAATATGGCGAAGATAAAATTGTAGTTTATGGTCGCTCGATCGGCACAGGTATTGCCACTAGAGTGGCTTCAAAATTTCATCCAAAACATTTAGTTCTGGAAAGCCCATACTACAATCTCCCTGATCTGGCAAGAAAGATGTTTCCTCTTATACCGTCATTTATTCTGCGGTACAAATTTAGAAATGATCAAATGGTGGCTGAGGTTAAGTGTCCGGTGACTGTGTTTCATGGCACTTTTGACGAAGTAATTTATTATGGTTCCAGCTTGAAGCTTGAAAAGCTTTTAAAAAATGGAGATAAATTAGTGTCAGTTGTCGGAGGGCATCACAATGATTTGATAAATTTTGAGGTTTTTCATGATGAGTTAGCTAATATCTTGAAATGAAATATTTAAATCGCAAATGCGACATGATAATACCTTCTAAATATGGATTTTAATAACAGTTAAAAAAAAGTTCTATATGAAATGCAGTGAGTCATTATCATTGCCAAAGATTATAGGATTATAATATTAACCTTTTTTTCCAAAATTTATTATTAACCCTATTGTACACAAATTAGTGTCTGCCTATAAAGTGACTAAATTTTTCCGTACTTCTTTCTGTAAAAAATACCAGGTAACACTGGCAGATAACACATCAGCAATCGGGAAAGAGTACCAGATCCCATTCAAGCCATAAAATTTGGGTAAGATTAATACGAGTGGAATCAAGAAAAAGCCTTGCTTTGTCATGGTAAGCAGTAATGCTGGCAATGCTTTTCCTATGGCTTGAAAATATCCAGCACCCACCATTTGAACAGCGATTAGCGGTGACATCATAAATACAAATATTAAGGCAAATGAACTGCCATCAATTAAATTTTGATCTGTAGTAAATGCATTGACAACCTGATCGGAGAAAAAATATATAACTATCAATATGCATGCAGCCAAGATCATAGCATACCTAATAGAAATATTAATACTCGTTTTAACCCTCTTAATATTATTGGCTCCAAAATTATATCCCGCAATGGGTAGGAATCCTTGCACAATTCCTATTATGGGAAATAAGGCAAACATCATCACTCTATTGACTATTCCATATATGGAAATCCCCATTTCTCCAGCATAAGTAAAAAGTGAATGATTAAGTACTACAATTAGTAAACTAATTGAACTCTGCCTGGCCAGAGTAATGCTTCCAATCGCAAAAATTTCTCTAATTAAGTCAAATTCAATTTTCAAATATTTGAATATAAATTTAATCTCACTATTGCCTTTAAAGAAAAATAGTAAAGCATAAACAGCACTAATAGAGTAAGATATAGTTGTAGCCCATGCTGCCCCGGCGAGGCCCATGTCGAAACATATGATAAAAATTGGATCCAATATAATATTGATAATTGCCGGAATTACCATAATTAGCATAGCTTCCTTTGGCCTTCCCTGGGCTCTGATGACATTATTGGACATCATGGCCCAGGCAAGAAAAGGTACCCCAATAAGTATAACTCTGAAATACTCTTTAGCATATGGGAGAATTTCGCCTTTCCCACCAAAAATATGTAATATTTCATCATCAAAATAGAATCCAATAATGATCAAAATAATGGAAAAAAGAATAATGGCATTTACCATATTCCCAAATGTTTTCAACGCTTTCTTTTTATCTTTCCCTCCTAAAGCTCTGGTTATTATTGATGCGCCACCAACACCTATCGCCATACCAATGGAAGAGATCAAAAAAGTGATAGGCATAACGACAGTGATAGCTCCAATGGCCATAGGACCAATCCATCTACCCACATAAATGGTATCTACGATGGAATAAATGGACATAATTAAGAATCCTATCGAGGCGGGAACTGACTGTTTTATTAGCAGTCTGCCAATGCTTTGCGTACCTAGTTCCTGGGAAATTTGAATCATGTCAAGTAGATGGCAACTATGATAAGAATTGAAATATTTGTCAAAATTAAGTATTAAACACTGAGTCAGCTCCGAAAAGTTAAATTTAGCCACGCCCGCCTGCCGGCGAGGCCAGGAATGCACGAATAATTATTTGCAATTATCTGACATTCAGAAGCATATAAATGATTAAATTTTGCTAATTTCAGAAAACAAAATATCCGGAATGGACTCAACTCCATAAATTAAGTACACTAAAAAAACGATTTTGCTTTTATTCCTTGGCATGACCAAATCTGTACCCAACAAAAAATTTAATATTTCCATTTCCTACTTGTGTTATCAAATTCTTATCAATTCTGATGTTGTAAGCATCTCCAATGAGCTGCACACCACCAAAAAATCTTCTGGCATTATAACCGACAGAATTCATACTTCTTAATCCAAGAAACATATGCGTTTTGAAAGTCTCTCTAAATTCAGTTTGACTATCTCCCATATTTACACCAATTCCCGGCGATAAACTGAGTGTTAAGAAGAAATGTTGCTTGAATACAAAAGTATATATGTAGCCAAAATTTACTGATAAACTGATTGAGTTAAGGTCCTGTAGATGTAATTTTTCATTGAAGCTATCTTGTACTTCAACTGGAACAACGGTAGAATCTGCACCCAGTACAAATAAATTAAAACCAGCACCTATCAAAAAGCTACCGGCACTTTTGCGCTGCATTTCATTAAATATAAAAGGAGCTTTCACGGAAAATTTATCGTAGTTAAACGCAAATAAATATTGGAAACCCAAATAAACAGTCCTGATATCTTCACGTGTCGATGTGACTGGGATCTCAGGTGGCGTGACACCTGAAAAATTCTTCATTTGATATCCGTAATAATATTTTAATGTTGCGGTGAAAATATGCTTACTGCTAAATACATTGGCCCGGACGTCTAAAAATTTCTTGTTGCTAAAGTTTGAAACTTCCGTGATCCCAACATTTAGTGCCAAATCAAATGCGAACCATTTATGAGCCAATCCAATGCCAATGTTCAGTTGTCTATCGGGACGATATCTGATGCTTGAATTTTTATCTCTATCAATAATCCTGAAAAAATTAAACTTGTTTACAGCAATGAGTTTTAATGTAAAATTTTCACTATAGTTGGCTATATATGTAGAATCATGATTTTTGTACAAAAGATATTTCCCAAATTGCTCAATCTTTATCAACAAGCTGTCAGGGTAAATATTTTGCGCTTTTAAATTTAGTGAGGCAAAAAAGAAAATAAAGAAAAATAGACAGAGGATTTTAATTTTTCGTCTATTCGAAAATCTCATAAATAATTTCATGAATATCAATTAGTAATTTCAGAAATTGAACTTTTATATTTTCATGAAAAATATGTATTTAAAGTAAATTATTTATAATTCAATGGCTATTATTTTTAAAACTTCAATCTTAGAAATAATTTCTGTCTTGATATTGTAGTTTATATTTACCGCAAATCAATTCTGATAGTTTATTAAAATCCATACCATTTTGAAACAAATATTTACATTAATCATTAGCCTGTTAATTGTTCCATCATTCGCTTTTCCAAATGGAGTCAATTATGTAAAGAAGAACTACCAAAAAAAGGAGTATCAAATACCCATGCGTGATGGGGTAAAACTCTTTACTATTGTGTATTCTCCAAAGAATCTGGAAAAAACATATCCAATGCTTATGAAAAGGACTTGCTACAGCATAAGCCCTTACGGTGAAGATAATTATTTATCAAGTCTGGGCCCATCAAAATTTTTGATGGCTGAAGGCTATATTTTTGTCTATCAAGATGTACGGGGGAGATATATGTCTGAAGGTCTTTTTGATAATATGCGGCCACATATTCCGGGAAATGATATTGGAAATAAAGCAGATATTGATGAAAGTAGTGACACGTTTGACACCATTGACTGGTTAATAAAAAATATTGAAAACCACAATGGGAAAGTTGGTCAATGGGGAATTTCATACCCGGGATTTTACACAGCCGCAGCTTTGCCCGAAGCACATCCTGCCCTGGTCGCATCTTCTCCACAAGCTCCAATTGCCGATTTTTTCTTCGATGATTTTCATCATATGGGAGCATTCTTGCAAAGTTACTTGTCAACATTTCCTGTTTTCGGATATCAAAAAGATACCCTCACAACTACAGCATGGTATGGGAAACAGAGAAATAAATTTATGGAATCCGGCGATCAAAGGGATGCATTTCAATTTCATATGAATGTAGGCCCTCTAAAAAATATAAATCAATATTATAAAGATAACTTCTTTTGGCAACAGATTATTAAGCATCCCAACTACGATGAGTTCTGGCAACAAAGAAGTATTTCACCTCATTTAAAAAAGATAGATCATGCGATACTTACAGTTGGTGGCTGGTTTGATGCCGAAGATTTGTATGGGCCGTTGAATATTTATAAGGCTATTGAAAAAAACAATCCTTCTGCTGATAATACCATCGTAATGGGCCCTTGGAGTCATGGCGATTGGTCAAGAGAAAAGGGATTCCAGGCCGTAAACCATATTTATTTTGGAGATAGCATTTCTACGTATTATCAAAAAAAGATTGAAGCTCCTTTTTTTAATTTTTATTTAAAAGGAAAAGGAGAATTCAGTTTGCCGGAAGCATACATGTTTGATACCGGAACCAAAACATGGAATTCCTTTGATACCTGGCCACCAAAAGACATCTCCCCTGTAACATTGACATTTGGAAAGGAAGGTAAATTATTGATTAATGAAACTACACAACCTGAGACGAGGTTTACTTATATCAGCGATCCAGAAAAACCAGTCCCTTATCGATCAGAGATATCTTCGATTTCGTTTACGCCAAGAGCATTTATGACTGATGACCAACGTCACGCATCCAGAAGACCTGACGTGCTTACTTTCGAATCTGATATTCTAACAGAAAACATAACCATGTCAGGCGGAATACTAGTAAATCTTATTGTTTCCATGACCACAACCGACGCTGACTTTATCGTAAAGTTAATTGATGTGTATCCTTTGGATGCACCCTCCACCAAGGCGACACCATCTCATATTACTATGGGCGGATACCAGCAGTTGGTTCGCCATGAGACTATGAGAGGTCGCTTCAGGAACAGCTTCGAACATCCGCAGCCCTTTGTGCCTAGCGAAAAGGAGGAGGTTAATTTTCCACTACAAGATATTTTGCATACTTTCAAAAAAGGACATAAAATAATGATTCAAATTCACAGCACCTGGTTTCCATATATTGATAGAAATCCGCAAAAGTATGTCGATAATATATTTGAAGCAGATAGAACTGATTTCACTATTGGAACAATTACAATATATGGATCGAGTAAAATATCCATAGGGGAGCAGATTATGCCAAATGATGGCTATAAAATAAGTAGTAAAAATAAGTAACTGATTGACCTAAAATTCAAGCTAAAATATCAAGATTATGCGATTAAAAGAGATAGCCATTTTATCAGTAAGTATTTTCATTTTGATTGGATGTGCAAATGATAAAAAAGAGCAACACGAAAAATTCAGTAGTTCTATTTTTAAACATCATTTTATTACTGATAGTCTTCCAGACAAACCGGGTTCGCGATACGGAACGCCTGCGCTTGCCGATTTTGATAATGATGGTGATCTGGACTATGTTATGTCCATAACCACTGATAAAATATTCTGGTTTGAATTTATCCAGGCTGATAAATGGGTGAGGCATGAATTGGCAGAATTTCCAAGTGCGCAATTGGGCGGTATAGCTCATGATGTTGATGGTGATGGGTGGATGGATTTGGTTGTAGGGAGATATTGGTTCAAAAACTCTCAAAACCCCAGGGAAGAACCTTTTACCAAATATGAATATGATCCTGATATTCTAACGGATATGCATGACATAGCTGTCAGCGATATTGATGGCGACTCAATTGATGATATTTTGGTCCTTGGAGATCGTGAGGGTTGTTTTTGGTACAAAATATCTGATGATCCAACTAAGGATATTGTCTGGACAAAAACAACCGTGACTCTCGATGTAGTTAATGAACAAGCTGATATTCATGGTGGATTTTTTCCTGGTGGGGTTGCCGATCTTGACCAAGATGGAGACGCTGATATTGTTATGCCTGGCAGATGGTATCAAAATGAAGATGGAGGACAAAAATGGAATAGAAAATTTCTTCCCTTTGGTAGCGTGGGTTACTGGGGACTTTCTTGTAGAAGTTGGATTTTGGATATGGAGGGAGATGGAGATAATGATATAATTATGGTGTCCGGGGATCAAGTCGATTCGAGAGGGGCATGGCTTGAAAGTAGCGGAGGCAGTGATCCAAGGTTTAAGGTTCATTTGTTGCCACTCAATTTCAAAGGAAGAATGGGTTCTTTGCATTCTCTTGCTGTGGCAGATTTTGACAATGACGATGACATGGATATATTTTCAATTGAACAGGAGGACGTAGATATACTTCCGCTGGGGCGAACATCCATCGGTATATTATGGGAAAATATGGATGGCAAAGGAGGTGTATTCAAAGAGCAGATTGTCTTTGATAAAAACTTGGGAGGACATGATGTTTTATTTGGAGATGTAGATCAGGATGGAGACATAGATCTTTGTTTTAAAATTTGGGAGAAACTTAGTACAAATAGCAATAAAGGGAACTTCCACGCTGACTTTCTGGAAAATCAGACGATCAAATAACCATTTGAATTAATATTTTTGATTATAATAAACCCTCAAGAAAATGAATAATAGTCGAAGATCATTTATTAAGAAAACAGCACTAGGATCGCTGTCATTTACAATATTGCCATCTCTGGGTAACAAAGTCGCTGCAAGTGACAGGCTACGTGTTGCACATATCGGCGTTGGTGGCATGGGTAATAATCATATCAGATGGTTTGCTGAAATACCAGAGGTAGAAATCGTGGCATTGTGTGATGTGGATACTGTTCCCTTGGCCAGCAGCCTCAGGCATTTGAAAGAGTTGAAGCCCAACCTTGATGTAAAGGGATATGAAGATTTTAGACATATTCTTGATAGAAATGATATTGACGCTATATCATGTGCAACACCTGATCACTGGCATGCGCAAATCGCATCTTTGGCTTTTCAGGCCGGGAAAGATGTTTATGGAGAAAAACCACTTTCTTACGATGTCGCAGAAGGTCAGATGATGCTAAATCAATTGGAGTCCAATAAACGGATTTTTCAGATGGGGACGCAAATTCATGCAACAGATAATTATCATCGTGTGGTAGAAATAATTAAATCTGGAGCAATTGGAAAAGTACATACGGTAAGGCTTTGGAAAAACAGCTTTTCTCAAAAGCTCAAAGCAACAAAAAACATCGTAATGCCATCAACATTGAATTATGATATGTGGCTGGGGCCTGCACCAAATGTTGATTATGAGCCTAAGCGGGTTCACTTTACCTATCGTTATTTTCTCGATTATTCCGGTGGTGTATTTGCAGATTTTTGGTGCCATATCGCAGATGTAGTTTGGTGGGCAATTAATCCAACAGGATTGAAAACTATCGACGCCAAAGCAAAAGAAGTAAAGGGAATTGGCGATGTGCCAAAATCTATGAAAGCCAGTTTTGATTTTGATGACCTGAAAATCCATTGGACTACCAAGCCACCAAAAGTTCCCGGTGCAAAAGATATGGGAATTGGAGCATATTTTGAAGGAGACAAGGGGACATTAATTTGTGATTATAGTACAAAATCCATTACTATAAATGGCCAAACGATGGAGGATATTCCTGAAATACCAAAAACTATTGTACGGTCACCTGGGCATCAGCAAAATTTTGTCGATTCAGTCAAATCCAGAAACCAACCAGAATCAAATTTGGCTTACGCCAGAAAAATGACACTTCCTATGCATTTGACGTTGATCTCATATCGTTTGGGCCGCAAGCTGAATTGGGATGCTGAAAAGGAACTTTTCATCAATGATCCTGAGGCCAATGCCTTATTGTCAAGAAAACCCAGGGAGAAGTGGGATTTGGTTTGATCTTATAAGCATTGTTTAAATTTAACTATTGGATGTGATTTATAGTTGTCTTAATTTTTTTCAGCTATACTGGTTTCATAGATAGGCTTTGTGTTATTTGGGCCTCCGAAGTGTATCACTTTCAATTCAACCCTGCATTAAATATGAACATTTGTTAAGTGCTAATTATTTATCCTCATCAAGGATTTTCTTTTTTTCATTGTTGAATTCTTCTTGTGTTAATATACCTTCATCAAAAAGTTGTTTTAACTCCCTAAGTCTTTCAGCTTTTGATTGAGTAGTTGTTCCTGTTGGTTGTATCGTTTTCCCTTCGATTACTTTTTCAACGATCAATATGAACTCGCTAATTGCTCTGTTGAAACTATTTCTTGATGCTTTTTTCCCACTACTGTGACCACCTACATTAAACTGACTAGCTTTGCCATTTAATTCATATTCTAATATTTTTTCTTTTTTTCTAAAGTCAAATATTTTCACTAAAATTTTTGTGTATGAAACATACATTCCTGAATAGAAAGTAGCGTCATATCTTTTAAAATCTATTTTAAAAGTTATTTGACCTTTAATTGGTTTCTCTGTAAACTGATTTCCTTCAAGAACAGTAATTTTTACTTTTGGATAAGTAGTTTTAATATAACTTGTGAACGCAGCAAAAATTTCTTCCTTACTACATTTTTCCTTTAATTTTTTCTCATAAGTTCTACTATCACGATACACTATAAATAGATCGCCTTCAATGTTTATTTGATTCTCAGCTTTAATTTTTGGGCAATAAACAAAACTTTGTGATCTTCCAAAGAGTGGGATATAGAGCATTATAATAAGTATTAAAAATTTAAAATAAATCATATTTATATTGTTTATATAAGTTTCCTACTTCCGTTTAAAGTCCTTTTAATTTCAGATCACTAATAATGGGTTAATCTCCCATAAATAAACTCTTCCTTCCATAAGGCCCACAGATAGGGCAT
Organism: uncultured Roseivirgaceae bacterium; assembly: GCA_964507705.1. Lineage (GTDB taxonomy): Bacteria > Bacteroidota > Bacteroidia > Cytophagales > Cyclobacteriaceae > JAAUQL01. The sequence goes on from CAZDRA010000008.1 coordinate 64,047, forward strand.
GATATTGCATCATGCCCTCTGGCAGGGCAATATTCGCGACCGAAATAAATAATTTGAAGATGCAGTTTATTCCAGGTGTCTTTTGGGAATAGCCTTTTAAGGTCTTTTTCTGTTTGTATTACATTTTTCCCAGTTGACAGCCCCCACCTAAAAGCCAGTCGATGAATATGGGTATCTACTGGAAATGCAGGATGACCAAAAGCTTGCGACATCACTACAGAAGCTGTTTTGTGGCCAACTCCAGGAAGGGACTCCAACTCAGCGAATGACTCCGGTACTTTGCCGTCAAATTTATCGATAAGGATATTTGACAGATTGTATATGGCTTTTGACTTGGTAGGAGAGAGACCACATGGACGAATGATATCTCTTATCTCATCTACAGGAACTCTGGCCATTTCATATACATTTCCTGCTCTTTCAAAAAGATAGGGTGTCACAAGGTTGACGCGCTTGTCGGTACATTGTGCAGAAAGTAATACGGCAATAAGCAACGTATAAGGATCTTGATGCTCCAGGGGAATGGGTGTATCGGGATATAAGTTGGTGAGGAGCCCAGCAATATTTTTTGCTTTTTCTTTCTTTGTCATACGAACCATAAAAATCGCTTATACAATTTTTCAAACAGTAATTATACAATTTTAATTATTGTTAGATTGTCAAATGCCATGGCTAATTAACGATTTATTTTTCTATATTTATTTCTAATTATTATTTAAAATCTAAATCACTAAAAAAATTATTATGGAAGATCAAACTAACAATGCCAATGTGATGAGTGTAAAGGACTGGGCAATTACACTATTCATAACAGGGCTTCCCATTATTGGATTAATCATGCTTTTTGTGTGGGGTTTTGGAAGTGGAACCAATGTTAACAAAGCGAATTTTGCGAAAGGGGCATTGATATTGGCAGCAATAATGATTGCAATTTATGCAGTTTTTTTGATGATTTTTGGTGCTGCTATTTTGAGTACCATGGGAAATATGTGATTTTATAGGAAAGCATTTTTAAAGCGGGTTATCCCGCTTTTTTTATGCTTCCGATTTTATAAAACTAATAAGGAGGGAGCTGAAAGCTGAAAGGAAAAAAGACTGAAAGGGAAATAAGCTGGATTAGTTAATGAAGTCACTTCTTCCATCTATTTGCTTATCAGACTTATTGGAGATGTTGTTGGGATATTTGCAGTCTTTGTAAATCGATTTGTTTAGAAAAGGGGGGACTTGAATTTGTTTGAATAATTGAATATTATGCAGAATCTATAATCATAAATATGGGAAAATCGGAAAAAGTACTCGCCTTACGTCCAAGATTTCGATTTGAGATTGCTGATACACCGGAAGATGTAAAGCAAAAAATTCAAAATGCGCTGGATACTGAAAGCAATATTTTAAAAGGAAATATTGTGAAAGATTATGTAGTGTTGAAAATACCGGAAAGCCAGCAGCATTATTGGTCACCACAATTGTCCCTGGAGATTGAGGCAACAAATGACGGATCACGCATCAGAGGGTTGTACGGACCAAAGCCTGGTGTTTGGACGATGTTTGTGTTTTTTTACTCTTTCATTGGGTTTCTTACCATGCTGGGATTAATTTTTGGGCTTTCGCAAATGATGCTCAAGATGGAACCATACGGATTGTGGGCCGTTCCGGCTGGGACTGTTATACTGGTTGGGTTATTTATAATTAGTAAAATTGGTCAGCGTTTAGGGATGGATCAAATGCATCAATTAAAAGTTTTTTTGGATGAAGCCCTTCAGGAAAAATCAGGACAATCTTGATTTGTAATCATCATAGCCAAATGCTTTAATTTGTTCAAATGAGCCATCAATCTTAATTATCCCAATGGAAGGAAGGTTGACACCGTTGAAGGTTGTTGTTTTTACCATGGTATAATGCATCATGTCTTCAAATACAATTTTATCTCCAAACTCCAGCGGTTTATCAAAGCTATAATCTCCTAGAAAATCCCCCGCAAGACAGGTATTTCCTCCAAACCGGTATTTATAATTTGAATGGTCAGCGGTGCCAAGTACTCTGGGTTTATAAGGCATTTCAAGGCAATCGGGCATATGCGCAGCAAAGGACACATCCAACATGGCTGTGCTTATGCCATTTGCCTTCACGATGTCCTGGATTGTAGCAACCAGACAGCCGGCTTGCCACCCGATAGCCTCACCCGGTTCTGCAATAATATCAAGATTATATTTTTGTTTAAATTTTATTATCGTTTCAATAAACAGGTCAACCTTATAATTTTTCTCAGTAAATAAGTGACCCCCACCAATATTGAGCCATGATATTTGATCGAAATATTTTGTAAATCGTTTTTCAATTGTTTTTAAGGTCCTCACCAAAACATCAGCATTTTGCTCACAAAGGGAATGAAAATGAAGCCCACTTATTTCCTTTGGGAGACTTGCAGGTAGGTTGTCAAGCGTGATACCCAGCCGGCTTCCTTGGACACAAGGATTGTAAATGTCGGTCTCGATCTCCGAATATTCCGGATTGATCCTCAATGCAATCTTCAGCTTTTTACTCTTTGCTAACTGAGCATATTGCTCAAACTGATTTAGGGAATTAAAGGTGATGTGACTGCTGATGTTTGTGATTTCGTCAATCTCGTCTGTCAAATAAACTGGTGCACAAAGGTGGGCTTTTTGTCCATACTCCTCGCGGCACAGTTTTGCTTCATGCAAAGAACTGGCAGTTAGTCCAGATAAATATTTTTTGAGGAGTGGAAATGTTCTCCACATGGCAAATCCCTTCAATGCGCACAACATTTTTATCTGCGCCTCTTTCTGAATTTTAGATAGAAGCTGGAGATTTTTTAACAATTTTTTTTCCTCCAATACAAAGCAGGGTGAAGGGATGCTGGAAGTATCAATACCTTTTAGTGCGTCAATCATAATCATCGAAGGCAAGATGTGCATTCACTATTTCATTCCAGGGAAGTCCAAGTGCGCCAATTTCTTTCATAAAAGGATCAGGGTCAAGTTCTTCGACATTATAAACTCCCGGTTTCATCCACTGACCTGTCATCATCAGTTTAGCTCCTAACATGGCCGGGACTCCAGTGGTAAAAGAAACCCCCTGGCTGCGTGCGTCTTTCCAGGCATCTTGATGTTTGCAATTATTCCAGATATAATATGTCTTATTTTTTCCATCCTTCATTCCTTTTATCTGGCATCCAATAGATGTTTCGCCTGTATATTTTTCTGCCAAATCTGACGGTTCGGGAAGTACTGCCTTTAAAAATTGAAGAGGAATAATTTCCATACCTTGATAAGAAATAGGTTTAATACTGGTCATGCCAACATCTTGCAATACGCTCAGATGGTTGAGGTATTTCTTCCCAAAAGTCATCCAAAATCTGGCCCGCTTAATTGTAGGCATATTTTTCACCAAAGATTCCAATTCTTCATGATAGAGTAAATATGACTCCCTTTGGCCAATGTTTGGGTACTCGATTGGCAGATGAACTGACATTGGGTCAATTTCAATCCAATGACCATTTTGCCAATATTTTCCTTTTTGTGTGATTTCTCTAATGTTGATTTCGGGATTGAAATTGGTTGCAAAAGCTTTGCCATGATCTCCACCATTGCAATCGATAATATCGAGATATTGAATTTCATCAAAATGATGTTTCAAAGCATTAGCTGTAAAAATCCCAGTAACACCAGGGTCAAATCCGCAACCCAAAAGTGCCATTAAGCCTGCTTTTTCAAATCGTTCTTTGTAATTCCACTGCCAACTATATTCAAATTTTGCTTCGTCTCGGGGTTCGTAGTTTGCTGTATCGAGATAGTGTGTTCCAGTCTCCAGGCAGGCATCCATGATGGTGAGATCTTGATAGGGGAGAGCGACATTAATGGCCAGATCAGGTTCAAACTCTTCGAGAAGTTTGACCAAGCCTCTAACATTATCAGCATCTACCTGAGCGGTTTTTATGCTGCGATGCCCAATAATATCTGCAATCTTATTGCACTTAGATATTGTGCGTGACGCCAATAAAATGTCAGAAAAGGTCTCATTCTCACGGGCGCATTTTTGAGCAACAACACTACCAACTCCTCCTGCACCAATAATTATTATTTTCCCCATTCAGTATTAAAACGAATATGTTAGTGAAATTCCATTATTGAATCCTGTAATGGATTTTCTTATAATTAAATTTGCGAAGTGAAAATTTCTAATATTGGTCGTACTTGCCATTCAACCATTCCCACAATCTTTTTATTGGATTTTTAGAAACAACAGTTTGTTCTGGAACTGCGGCAATAGATACTTTTTTCTTCTTTTTAACTTTTGGAGTAGTTTTAGGCTGAACATGATTTTTGTAGAAGGCTACTTTGCGCTTTTTTTCTTCAAGCGCATTTTGCTTTATTTTTCTTTGTTTATAGCGTTCTTCTCGTCTTAGTTTCTCTTCAAATCCTACAGACATTCTTTTATTGGTCTGCGAACTATTCATTTCGTTTCCCGGCTTTATGGATTTTTTACGACTTATTGGTTTTTCATCTTTTTCAATAAGGGTAGAGGGTTCATCATCGCTGGGTTCCTTGGTAGGTTTTTCAGGAAGGTCAATTTTTCCAACTACTTTAATGCCATCAAGTTTTACTTTTTTGGCCTTTATCAATTCGATCTCGTCAGAATTTTCATTTTCCAGATCATCTAATGTTCCTGTCTTTGGTTCAGCTTTAGGCTCAATAACTTCTGGAGTAGGTGCTTCAATAATTTCTTCCTGATTTACTGATTTTTCTAACTCTATTACTTGCGATTTTTCTTCTTCTTTATATTCTTCATCTTCAATCTTTTCATCAATTATTTCAACTGACAATTCTTTTTCAGGCACTACTGTTTCTGCCTCAATGATGGTTTCATCTTCAACCATTAGTTCAGGTATTGGATCTTCGATTTGCTGTTCCGGTAAAAACTGCTTGAGAATAAATTCGACTGTTTCGCCGTCCAATTTACTGTGAAAGCCATTGGTGATTTTAATTTCTTGTTTTTCTAAATAGGAAATTAATTGGGTGGGTGTTTTATCTATTTTTCTGGCCAGGGTACTGAGTCTCATCTTGGTAAATATGTTAAAAGGATTTTTAAGAGGAAGTTTAAATGATCATTTTTACTTTGCTTTTCTAACTTGAATATTTAGATAATTTATTCACTAATTTCTTTTCGATTTCACCTACTTCGTAAAGCGATATATTAAGTTCATTTACGCATAGATTGTTTAATAATTCACTTTCATTTGCATCAACTGTCCCATCAATAGATGATATTAACTTTATGTATCCCAGGCATTTGAGTTTATTTGATTTATTTAAAGATTTAAGGTAAACAAGTCCATCTTCATAAACTTTTTCTCTTGGCATACCGCTAAGTGTATCAATTTCCTTCATTGCTTCACCGACATCTATATTTTCTGCTTTAAAAATTTTATTGCCTAATTCCAATTCTTTCAAGTCGGCTACTTTATCTGCCGAAAGCATTAAGAAAAATAAATAAATGATAGCTTGTTCAAAAGAAGAATCTTTCTGATCCATATGATTATATGCTTTATTTCAAATGTAAAAAATGACAAGGATATAACAAAAATTTATATTGCTACAGTCAATATTTTTATTGTAGGTAAAACTATTAATTATCCAATACGATTCCGAAATGGCAGGAAATTAATTATCATTTCACCAATATAAAGTATTGGAATCAATTTTCTTCTTAGTGATTCAACCACAAATATTAATAATGAAATCAAATCTTTATTTAATGATTATCTAGGCGATCTTTGGATTGGAACTGTCAGTGGTCTAAGCAAATACAAGCCTGATTGCGATTGCCTTCACCATTACACGTCTATTAGTGGCGATATTACCCTGACTAGTATTTTATCTATTACTGGAGACAATAATAAAAACATTTGGATTGGCGCTCAGAATAGGAGATTATATAGATATAAAAGAGAAAGTGATGACTTTACCAGGTTTCTCCACAACCCAATTGAAAATTGAATCAATAAATATTATCAATGGCAACATCCATCATTTATTAGCGGATCACGATAATAATTTATGGATCGGCACATACCCTTATGATTCTCAAAAAGGTTCAGGTTTGATAAGATTTAATATTGATTCGGGAGATATTAAACAATTTTTACATGAGCCAACAAATTCCAATAGCCTATTAGATAATCGTATTAGTGTACTTTTTGAAGACCAGCAAGGACAGGTATTAATTGGAACATACAAATCTGGTTTCCACATATACGATCCAAAAAATGAATCATTAAACAGAATTGGCTTTGATGCTAACCATCCCAATCAATTACATGCGCCATATACAGATGACAAAGTATTCGGTCCTATGTTCAGAGAATACATCAAGATCAAAATGGAGACTATCGGATTGGGACTTCAGATAAGGGGATTAATTATTTCAATACCAGAGCTAAGATTTTTATAAAATTCAATTTTTACCTGTTTAAAAAATGGCGCTTGTTTTTTAAACAAGATGTCATGTGCCTCATCGTCATGAAAAAAGTCAAGCGCTTTATAAGCAGATTCTATATCGGGAAATTCACATTGCCAGATTAATGTATTACATGGTTCCGCAGCAGAAATTGGTTGCATTCTTTTCCCTTTAGGATAATCCGGGCGCTCTTTCTCCAACCCGGCAAACTTTTTCTCCAATTCCATGAATTCATTTTCCTTAGTTGGATCAAACTGTTGCATAATACGCATGGTGACACTCATAGTTATTCTTATAGTAATTTATAAATATTTTCACTCAGATTATTATTTGAATTTTCAGCAAGCATTCTCAAAGATTCCCGATTTGTTTGTTTGTTGATTGCATGCGGAGATGTAACCGCATGACAGCTTATCAATGAACCCAGCTGTTGGGCGTCTTGTAACGAAAGGCCGGCAGTCAATCCGACAATTATACCGGCAAGATGAGCATCACCCGATCCGGCAGTACCTTTAGCGGGCACTTGGTGTACAGGCACATGCTTTAATGTTTTTCCATCCCAGGACCAGCTTCCTTTTTTACCGTTTGTGATTGATATTAATAAATTCGGATTAATTGAAGTAAGGTCTTTGATTGCCGCTTCCACAATTGATATTACATCACTCCCTTCAGTTGATTTATTTAATACAGCAGCGGCTTCATCAAGATTGAGCGCTATTAAATCTATATTTTTTAGCATCCCCGAATTCATGACTTCAGGGATTTCTTCGGAGATAAATGACGCAATACGGAAAAAATTATATAATGTTCCCTGCTCAAGTAATTTTGCCCGTGCCTCCATAGGTATTTCCGGAGCTGCAAGAACCATTCCTTGTCCAATGAAGTGTTTGAATTCCGCATTAGCCTTTTCAATGAATGGCGCATCTACTTTAGAACTGGCTGAATCATTTTCGGACAAATTACCTCCGCTTCCATCAGGATAAATAAAACAAAAGGCGAATAGTGTTTTATGTTCGGCAGATTGCTCCATATAATCCATTTTCATTCCCGCATCACGCATTTCTTTTAGCAGCTCAGTACCCAGTTCGTCTTTACCAACCTTCCCAATTGGGAAAACAGGAAAATCAAACCCAAGTAAAGTTTGAACATAATAGGAGATGATATGAAGCTTACAATAATCTTTTTGATCGACATAATAACCAAATCGACTTTCTTCGCGGCCAAGTGTATGATTTCCATTGAGCCTGAAAAAAGATCCGGAACCAACCCCTCCTACTCCAAACATTGCTTTGTAGCGGCAGCTATCAATATCTATTTTTAGCGCTGTCATTTCTATTTGTCTCAGTCAATTTTCATTTGCATATACACATTAAAATCCCAGTTCCCATTCCGGATGTTCACTTACAGGATGAGTGGCAGTTTCTATTGTTGCCGTTATAAGTGCATCGGAATGTTCTTGCAACAGTGTTATCGGATATTCAGGAGTAACAGAACTAAAAAGAGCGACGCGAAAAGCTGTTTGTTTCCATGCGCCAGTATCGCTGAAAAGACGAACTTTCTTTGCGGAGAGACATTCTTTCACTCCCAGCGTTACAGACATCGGAGGGACAAATTGATATGCACAGCCAAAAGTACGCTGAGCTAAGGCTATAACCGTATCAATATTATTTTCCTGGATGCGGACAGTAGAATTGCGCATATCATCAATGCTTACTTGGCTAAATGGATGTCGCCTGGCCTGGTTGTAAGCGATATGTCCATCCTGCCCCCATCCACCATACGTAATGTCAATAGGGGCCTCTTCTATTCTTTCCTTTATTTCCTCAATATTATTGGCATTTATCCAGCATCTATTTTCATCCGGCACTGCAAGATCAGAATTAATTGGCCCATAAAAATGTTCTTCCATAAAACCCCTAAAACTGTATGGATGTTTTCTTGGAAGTTCTTGTCCCTGCCAATCGAGACATTCGTCCATATGAAATACTACAAAGTTTTTTAAGCTAATCTCTTCTTTATTCACCAAATCTGTAAATGGCTTATACCAGCAACTTGGCCCGCAAGGAATAATCGCTCTGGTAAATTCGTCTTTTTCATTGTGTGATACGATTTCATCTATGAGCTCCCTGGCCATTATCAATCCCATCGAATCAGAGTTATCGCATAAGCGAAACGGCACTTTCAATTCAGGATTGTTCTTCAGTTCACTATAAGGGATTTTACACCAGTCGTAAAGTTTTTGAGGCTTAATTGTACTCATTCTTTCCTTTTATTATTGATCGAAATATTTTTACTCTTAATTATTATACTAAAAAAATTAAACTATGAAATAAGCGACTACTCCGCCATAAAATAAATGGCAATAAATGCCAACACCATTCCCGCTATTATAATTGGAGCAGGAATTACTGCGTATATCATTAATGACAAAATAACTGTAACTACAGGAGCCAGCGCCAACATCGGCACTACAATAATGGCTTTGCCAAAACGCATGGTATAAGCGAAAAAAAGATACCCAATAGCATTCAGAGATTGAACAAGTATCGCAGTATATACACCACTGAATCTCCAGTTGATTTCCTGTGAAAAATCTGTCATCGAAATAGCTATGGGAATCAATGCGATGGAGCTTATCATGGTATAAAACACAAAACTCTCTGCCTGCATACTACCTTCCTTAGCACTGTCACCGGCAAATTTCATGATAAAAGCCTGAACTCCCCAGAGCATAAAAACCACAGACGCCAGCAACCACCACATATAACCTTGCGCCGGCGAGTTTTCCGCCGGCATATGAGCCAGCATCACGATAGCGATCAAAGCGAGAATTATTCCAAACCAACCGCGTCTACTCGCTTTTTCATTTAAGAAAAGAACAGACAGAATAATGGTCACGACCGGGTATAATGAAATAATCGGAAATACTATATAGGCCGGGCCTGTTCGCAAAGCCTGAAAGAGGATCAATTGTCCGCCGCACCCCATGAGACCTGCAGCCAGGCCAAGAAAGATCGACCGCTTATCACGATCAAGTTTCCATGAAATTAATTTTAACGCAAAAATAGCGACCGGAATTAATGTTGCTGCCCAAACTACATACCCCAAAGTTGCCGGGAATTTGGCCTTTTCAGGTAATTCAATAAGCGCACCCCAAACACCCCACAATAGGGTAGTCATCATTGCATAGTATAGCCAAACTTTGTTTTTCATATTATGGTTATTCCTTTTCGGGTTTAAAAAATCGATGAATGGTGGGGTAAAAAAATCATACTTTCCTTTCATGATCAAAGGCCTCTTATTATACCCGACCTTGCCCTTAGTTATATCTACTTTTATAATAAATCCCCTATTTCTTTCTTTTCACACATCAGCATCTAACTATTATTTTCTGTTAAAGGACAATTAAGTAAAATCACATCGACTTGCTTATATATTTCTTCTATGGAGATATGTTGATAACCGACTTCATTGGTGCAAATAAATATTAAAGCATTTCAGAATGACAATAAAATTCTCATCGCATTTATTAAAAATACGAGCAGTTAAAAAAAAATATTTTTTATCCGAATAGGGGATTGTTTAAAATAGAGGATATAGTAAGTATAGTTTAAAGTGAAAAAAGAGTTTTTATAAATAATGAAAGAGAAAATAGACAGAGATGTTTTATCAAGATATGTGAATGGTGGATTCACATCAGATGATAGAAATTATATTGAAAGTATTTTTTGCGATGAAAACCGCAAGGAGGAACTTAAGGAATTATTGAAAAATGATTGGAATGATTTAGATATAAATGGTAATCTGAAGGAACATGATCTTGACCGTATACTTCACACACTCTACTACAACATAAATCATCAAAAAACAACAAAGAAAAAGGGCCGATTGGTATCTATTTGGGAAACTTACTCGAAGGTTGCTGCCGTACTGCTATTTCCTCTTGCGCTGACTTATGCTATTATGAGCAAGCCTGATATCAAACAAATTGACATGGAAGTATCCTTTGCAGAGATAAAAGCACCACTTGGCTCCAGGGTCAGTTTCAGTCTTCCCGATGGAAGTGTTGGTTGGCTCAATAGTGGTTCCACATTAAAGTATCCTGTCGCATTTGCAGACTCAAGAGATGTTGAGCTATCCGGCGAAGCATATTTTGATATTAAGAAAAATAAAAACAAGCCTTTTAATGTGATAGCTGCTAATGTGAATATTTCTGTCTTGGGCACAAAATTCAATGTGGCAGCATACAGTGATGATAGCAATGTTGATATCGTATTGGAATCAGGTAAGGTAAAACTTAACCACGTTGGCAGTGATAAATTCGTTGAAATGGAGCCCAACGAAAGGATAGTTTATGATAGTGAAAAAATTACCTTGAAAAAGACAAAAGTACTTCCAGAGAAGTATTCATCATGGAAAGAAGGGAAGTTAGTTTTTAGAAATGACCCAATCGAGGAAGTTGCAAAAAGACTTGGCAGATGGTACAATGTTGACATCGTAGTCAAGCAAACCTCCAATACCGATTTTAGATTACGGGCAACCTTTGAAGATGAAGAAATAGAGGAAGTGATGAGGTTGTTGAAAATGACTTTTCCTATTGATTATAAAATTGAAAAGAGAAGAAAAGATGATGATGGCAATTTTGAGAAAAAGAAAATTATTATAAATCTTATATAATTATTTACATCACACTATAAATAAAATAGCCTATGGAAAAATAGAATGAACTATAAAAAAAACAGGAAAACGTTGAAGCCGCTTTCCTGCAAGATTTAGTAGATGATCTTTTAAATAATTTATTACCACTAAACAAAGTAAAGTTATGAAAAAAAATTTAAATGAGGGAAGAATTGTACCCCCTCTAATGACAAAAATTATTAGAGCTATGAAAATTACTACACTATTGATTGTGATAGGAATTGTAAATGTGATGGCTTCCAACTCTTACAGTCAGAAAGCAAGGATTTCGTTGGATATGACGGACGCTAGTCTTGAGACTGTTTTAGATGAAATTGAGAGCCAGAGTGAATTTTATTTTCTTTTCAATCAAAAACTGATTGATGCAGACCGGAAAGTTCAACTTAATGCAAAAAATCAAAAAATTGAAACTGTATTAGACGATCTTTTCACGGGCACAAATGTAAATTACGTGGTCTTCGACAGGCAAATTGTACTAACAACAAGCTCAGTTGAGGACATTACAAGAGAGTTAACTCCAACTCTTACCAAAAAAAGCAGACGGTTCAGAAAAGTGAAATACCAAAATGAAATGGTAATCATTCAGGACAAAATGGTCACAGGAACTATTACGTCTTCAGATGATGAAGACGGATTGCCTGGAGTAAACATTATTCTGAAAGGAACATCTGTGGGCACCGTTACTGATGTGACCGGTGCTTACTCGCTTAATATTCCAGATGAAAATGCAATCTTGGTATTTAGTTCTGTTGGATATGTTCAGGAAGAAGTAATTGTTGGTGACAGGTCGGTCATTGATATGTCCATGACACCGGATATTACGGCATTGGAAGAAATTGTTGTGATTGGCTATGGTAGTGTTAAGAAAAGCGATCTGACAGGTTCTGTTTCTTCGATAAGCGCTGAAGAGCTAACCGCCTATCCTGCTGTTGACGCTATTCAAGCCTTGCAAGGTAGAGCTGCAGGAGTTTCTGTCACAGCGACAAATGGCGCACCCGGTTCGGGTTATAATATTCAGATCAGAGGAAATACCTCTATCAATGCCAGTAGCGATCCATTGTTTGTTGTGGATGGCTTAGTAGGTGGCGTGATGCCTCCCCCTGAAGATATTCAATCTATGGAAATACTGAAAGACGCATCCGCAACTGCCATTTACGGATCGAGAGGAGCCAATGGTGTGATTATGATTACCACCAAAAGAGGTACAAGTGGAGCTGTTCAGGTTAATTTCTCTTCCTCGTGGTCTTCACAACAAGAAGTAAACAGATTGGATTTGCTCAATGCAAACCAGTTTACAAGCTATGTGCAGGAAGTTGATCCTACGTATGTTCCTGTGCTTACCGGAGAAGGAACGGACTGGCAAGATGAGATTTATCAAACTGGAGGAATACAGAATTATCAGCTTTCCGTGTCAGGAGGTTCTGATAAGGTAGCCTACTACGTATCTGGAGTTGCGTATGGTCAAAAAGGCATAGTAAAAAATTCTGATTACAAAAGGTATTCGATTACTTCAAATGTTGATATAAAGGCGACGGATAATTTTAAACTTGGAGCTAATTTATTTGCCAGAAGAACGAGCCGAACAGGGTCGAGAACTCAAGAAAGCGGCTATTTTCAGCCTGGTACCATATCAAGCACCATTAAAATGATGCCAACACAAGGGATTTATGATGAATTTGGTGATTATTCGGTATCAGATAGAGGCGATCCAATGGACAATCCAGTTGCCCTGGCAAATGAATTGGATGACGAAGCAATTTCGGATCTCTTCCAGGGAAATACATATTTAGAGCTAAAAATTGTTGAAGGTTTAAAATGGCGGTCTTCTATTGGAGCAAGTATATCTAATGGTAGAACCGGAAGGTATTATCCCAGAACACTTAATCGAGGTGGTGCAGCTGATGGTGAGGCATGGCTTGGATTTTCGAAAAATACGGATGTGCTCACCGAACACTACCTAAGCTATGATTTTAACTTGGGAGATGCGCATAAGTTCACTGTGGTTGGTGGCTATTCATATCAGTCATTCAGAAGTGAGCGAATTAACGTACAAACTACCGGATATATTTCAGATTCATTTTCCTGGTGGAATATTGGAGCCTCAACTGATCCTCCACTAATGTCTTCAAGGCTTGTTACCTCAGATTTATCTTCTTTTTACGGTCGTGTTAACTATTCCTTTAAAGACAAAATCCTGGTCACCTTCAATGCGCGTCAGGATGGCTCTTCCAGGTTTGCGAAGAACAATAAATGGGCATTTTTTCCTTCAGGAGCCATTGCATGGAATTTAATTAACGAAGATTTCTTGTCTAATTCAGAAGTATTTAGCGCGCTGAAAATAAGAGCCAGCTATGGAAAAACCGGTAACCAGGCGATAAGACCATATCAGTCGCTTGCGACTTTTACGAATGTCCTTACTACTGTTCAGGATAGCCAAATACCGGCAATTCGACCTGCGACTTTAGCCAACAATGATTTGAAATGGGAAACAACAACCCAAACGGATATTGGTTTGGATTTGGGATTTCTTGGTGGTAGAATTGGCGTAACCATGGATTATTATATCATGGAGACTTCGGATCTTCTGTTTAATGCAAATTTACAACCCTGGATAGGAATTCCCAGGCAAATTCAAAATGTAGGTACTGTTGAAAACAAAGGTTTTGAGTTTGCTGTTGATGCCAAAATTCTGACGGGAGATCTTAGATGGAGCACAAATGCAAACATCTCCTTTAATAATAATACAATCACTAAGCTTACAGAAAACGCAAATGAAGGGAATGACATATTGTACTCTTCGTGGCCTTTGCCCGGGTCGGTGCAGACACAACTCCTTAGAGAAGGAGAGTCAACCGGTACTTTTTGGGGCTACGTCTATGAAGGAGTCCTTCAATCAGGCGATGCCCAATTGGTAAATGGTGAAGGTGTTGGCGGTGAAAGCTTTAAAGACTTGAATGGTGATGGTGAGTTGACAGACATGGATCGTACCCTTATCGGAGACCCAACACCCGATTTTACCTGGGGTTGGAGCAATGATTTTAGTTATAAAGGATTTAATTTGAACATATTTTTTCAGGGTTCTCAGGGCGGTCAGATGTTAAATTATTCCCTGATGGAAATTGGTTTGTTGAACGCACGAATGAATACCACCACAGAAGCACTGAATCGGTGGACGCCATCAAACACCAACACAGATATTCCTATGGCCAGCGTTGCAAGGGGTTATGTAGCATCGGATCGATGGATAGAAGACGCCAGCTATGTCAGGTTGAAAAATGTTTCTTTAGCGTATAATTTTCCTGAATCATTATTCAGTAATAACATTTTTAGGTCGGCGCGAATTTACATCAGTGGTCAAAATTTACTGACAATCACTGACTATAAAGGTCTAGATCCGGAAGTGGCTTACAGAAACGGTAATACGAATATCGGACTCGACTATGGGAGCTATCCGAATGTAAAATCATACACAGTAGGATTAAACATAGGATTTTAGAGATTTTGCGTTTTTAAATTTAAAAGAAAATAAACATGAAAAATATAATTAGAATATCAGTTTTGAGTTTACTGGTTGTTTTTGCCGGATGCACAGACTTAGAAGAAAATCCTGTTGGAGTCCTTGCTCCTGAAGGTTATTATAACACCGCTGCCGATGTTCAGGCGATGATCAATGGTGCCTACGGAGTAATGCCTTCATCGAACTATTTTGGTAACGGATTAACAAGTACTTTGCAACTTTTGAGTGATATGGTTGCTAATGGATTTGAATGGAGTGATTATGCTGATTTAAGTCCTTTCAGATTTACACCTGAGAATTCGTATGTAAATAATATATGGAATACATCTTTTCAGGTAATTGCCATTGCCAACTCAGCTATTTACGGGATATCACTAATTACTGAGGACGAGGATGTTAAGAATAGTCTTGAAGCTGAGGCCCGCTTTATACGTGCATTTGTGTATTATCATTTGGTGCGCTTATATGGCGATGTCCCTTATGTTGATAGCCCTGATGTAGATGATATCCTCACTAAAGAGCAATCTTCGGTTGCTGATGTGTACACCAATATTATTGCAGATCTAGACTATGGAAAACAGTATTTATCAATGAAACACCCTGATGGCCTCAGATCACGTCCTTCACAGGGTACTGCTGCCACTGTGTTGGCGTCTGTTTATCTCACAATGGGTAACTGGCAGGGGGCTTATGATAATGCCAAATGGGTGATCGACAATGCAGGAGCATTAGACTATGCTCTTGAAACTGATTTCCAGAATTTATATCGGGAGTCAGCACAGGCGGGCCAGAAAGAACACATTTTTATTTTGGATTTTACCGGAAATTTAAGAGGGTCAAACCCAAATCCTGTGACACTGGAAAATGACCAATTGGTTGGGCCGTTTAATGGAATAGATGGCGCCGACAAGCCATTTAGGGGATGGAGCATGCTGGTTCCTCAATTGAATATATTTACTGATTGGGATTTGGATGATTATAGACGAAAAGTAAGCATGGAAGATTCTATAATTATGAAAGACGGTACTGGTATCGTTAGACATTACACTGAGTTTAAAGCGAAAACACCAAGACCTCACATAGCTAAATGGAACAGGTTTGCCGGTGAAGAAAAATCCAATTTTGCAGGTTGGAGATCTTCTTTGGACTATCCTGCTTTCAGATATGGAGAAGTGTTACTGATTGCCGCTGAGGCCGGTAATGAAATAGGAAAAACATCCGAAGCTGTAGGCTGGGTGAACCAGATAAGGGCACGTGCCAGAGCTGGTGGCGAGATTAACTTCGATGGCAATGGTTTCGGTACCTATGCACCATCAGCTGTACCTGCTGATGTGGCCGGAGGAATTAGCGAGGGTGATTTCAGAACGCTGGTTCTTGAGGAAAGACGAATAGAACTTGCCTTCGAATGGAAAAGATGGTACGATATTGTTCGGAGAGATTTAGGTGATCAGGTATTTGGCGCCGGTGGTCGTGAGCCTCAGGCGAACTTTAATAAATCGAAGCATTACCTTCTTCCAATTCCGCAGTTGTCAATTGATTTGAATGCAAATTTTGTCCAAAACAGTGGATATTAAATAGGTAAATTAATAGGTGCCTTGTTCTGCAGCAAGG
>CAZDRA010000009.1:0-74029 GCA_964507705.1 uncultured Roseivirgaceae bacterium
CTTGATCTCATTTAGTAAAGATATAACTTTTTGCTGTATTACTTAGAACTTAGCAAAAAATTATAACCTATCCATTTGCCAAGATTACACTTAATGATAACTTTGCCACGATAAATAAAATATATGGAGCCGATGACGTTACTTAATAAATTTTGCACTGCCAATGACATGGTATAGATCTTTTTCAGGATTTGAAACCCTGGTGATAATATTATTTATCATACTGTATGCAGCATATATATTTAGAATGTTTCGAATTGGAAAGGTTTTAAAAATATCTTATCGCTCTCTCACTATCAAGTTGATTGTACGTAGTGCTTTTTTCTTGCTGCTCATTATTGCACTTTTAGGGCCTTCCTTTGGAGATACTTCACGCGAAGTAAAAGCAATTGGTAAGGATATAATGATATGTGTTGATCTTTCAGAATCGATGAACGCATTTGATATTCAGCCAACCAGGTTGGAGAAAATGAAATTCGAATTAAAAAATTTGGTTGAGGCTTTTAATTCTGATAGAAAAGGATTGATAATTTTTTCGTCCGAAGCATTTATGCAATGTCCGCTAACCTACGATCAGGGAGCTCTAAATTTATTTATTGAAACATTGGGAACGAATCTTGTGCCCAATGCAGGAACGGATTTCGGTCCACCAATCGAAATGGCATTGGAAAAATTATCTTTGGAAGAATCATCCACAATCCAACAAAAATCCAAGATTATCATATTGATCAGTGACGGTGAAGACTTTGGCGAAAATACACTTGACAATGTATCCTTGCTGGAAGAAAAGGGAATTAAACTATTTACACTTGGTGTTGGAACGGAAACAGGAAGTAAAATAAGGACGAATTATGGTTTCAAGACTGACAAAGATGGGAGGGAAGTTTTTACAAAACTCAATGCAGGAGATCTGAAAAAGTTAGCAATAAAAACAGGCGGAAAGTATTTTGAAATCAATGAAAAAAGCAATGGTATTGAGCGGCTTATAAATGCTATAAACGGAATTGAGGGAGAATTAAAAGACTCAAAAGTAATTGATGTTTCTGCAAATAAGTACTACTACTTTGTGGCACTTGCACTAATCCTCTTATGTGCCGATCTGCTATTTGGACTTAAAACTATTTATTTATGAAAATAGTATTGATGTTCATTTTGATGATTATTGTTGATAGTGATATTAATAAAATTGCCAGGGTAAATCAAACAAAATCAATGGCGGAAGAGGCCTATAAAAATGGAGAATATGAAAGGGCTATCTCTTCATTTAGAATTCTTACAGATTCGCTGGGTGTAGATGAAGATCCAGTTTTCCTGAATTTGGCAAATGCCTATTTTCACCAGAGTGATACCACAAATGCTGCGCAGTATTATACCAGAGTACTTAGCAGTGAAAACCCAGAGATGAGATCATTGGCTTATCAGCAAATGGGAGTAATCAATAAGCAGCGAAATAAACTTGAAGATGCACTTTCAAATTTTAAGTCATCGCTAAAGTCTAATCCGAAAAATGAAGATGCGCGATTCAATTATGAATTGGTGAAAAAAATGTTGGATAATCAGGAAGATCAAGAGCAAAATAAAGATGATGACATTGAACCTTCAGAATTTGCTAAGCAATTAAAAGAACAGGCTGATAGGCTGGTTAAACAAAATCTATTTAATGAGGCAATGGCGATTATGCAAAAAGGCCTCCAGGAAGATGAAACGGTAGCGGCTTATAAATCTTTCATTTCTAAACTTAATGATGTGGTAGAATCCTCAATTGATGCCCCGGTCAATAATTAATGAAATTGAATAAAATGAAAATATATCTAACATTTATTCTTCTGGTTTTTATCCAATCATCAATTTTGGCCCAAGAAGCATCCGACTACTTCAATCGTGCTGCTAATGAATACATTTATAAAAACGAACAAGTTGCATTAAACACCATAGGTGTTGGACTTTCTAAATATCCCAATGATGAAAAGCTAAAAAAGCTAAAGGAGAAATTGGAAAAAGAAAAAGATCAGGAGCAAAAGAAAGATCAACAAAACGAAGACGATCAACAAGAGGAAAAACAAGAGGAGCAGGAAAACAAGGAGCAGGAAAAAGATAAGGAAAAACAAGAGCAGCAAGAAAATCAAGATCAGGAATCTGAAGATGATGAAAATGCTGATGAAAAAGAACAATCTCAACAACCCCAAGAGGAAGAGACAGACGAGGAAGGTAAAGAAATGGATGAGCCTCCACAAACAAGAAAGGATAAATTAGAGGAGTTGAATTTGACTGAGGAGAAAGCCCAAATGATTCTGGAAGCCATGAAAAATAATGAAATTCAGTATATTCAGCAAAACACAAGAAAGGCAACAAAAAAACAAGACAGCAATAAACCGGATTGGTAATTCAACCGCCAATCATTGTTGCAGAGCAAATCAGATAATCTTTTCAAACATTTCTTAATGAAAAATTAGAATTTCAGATGCGTTTAATTTTAATATTATTTTTGTTCTATGGTATTTTAGGACAATCAGCAGAATTGATTGCTCAGCAAAAAATTACCACCTACTACGATTCGCTTCACGAACATCTAAATACAATTTATTTTATTTTAAACAACGATAAATCCAGGGTTGACGGTCCTTACAAAAAGTACCATTATAATGGAGTATTGGAAGCTGAAGGTCAGTTTAATGATGGGGAAAAGGAAGGATTGTTTATGGAATATTATGATAATTCTGTTATTCGTCGGACAAGGTATTTCGAGGAAGGGATAAAAAATGGACCGGTAGAGGTATTCAACGAAAAAGGACAAATATTACAAAAAGCCCAATACATTAACGATACATTGTCAGGAAAGCTTTTTGTTTATTTTGAAGATGGTACTATTAAAAATGAAAGTGAATTTAGAAATGGAAAACCAGATGGATTGGTTAAGGAATATTTCAAATCAGGAGACTTAAAGCAGGAAATAAGTTATCGTGATGGGAAGCCAAATGGGCCCAATAAAACCTATTACGAAAGCGGGGTACTGAAAACAGAGGCAATGATGAAGAATGGCCAAATGGATGGTTATTTCAGAACCTACCATGGCAATGGTAAACTGGATACCGAATTTTCCAATAACAATGGCGAGAAGACCGGTGCTTTTAGAACATTTAATTCTGATGGACAAATTGTTCTGGAAGGGTCTTATAATTTAGGAAGGCTCAATGGTGATAATAAAGCTTACTATGATAATGGCAGCATAAAGCATCTATACAAATATCATCAAGGCTTCAGAATAGGTGAAAATATCCAATATTATAATAGTGGAATAATAAAACAGTCTTCTGTATTTGCTGACCGAGAGTCAAAAGAAATCAGGAAAGCGTATGATGAAGATGAGAATTTGATTTCAGAAAAATTATTTGCGAATAAGAAACCAGATGACAAGTGGGTATATTATTTTTCAAAGGGAAATGAAGAGAAAATTCAACGCTATGAAAATGGAAAACTAAATGGAATTGAGAGCACATTTTACCTCAATGGTAATTTGAAGATTGAGAAAAATTATCAAAACGATCTCATTGTTGGCACATTGACAGAATATTATGAAAATGGGTCGTTAAAATCTGAAACAAATTATAAATTTGGGCGAAAGCACGGTTATTTTAAAGAGTGGTTTAATGACCTTCAGTTAAATATTGATGGGAATTATGCAGGCAATAAAAAAGTCGATTTATGGATTTACTACTCCAATACTGGTGAAAAGATAAAAACCGATGTTTATAAGAATAATAAAATAGTAAATACTTATTAATTTGAGATGAGTAGACCTTCATTAAGCGCAACGAATTTTGATTTTCCGGGACAGAAAAAATTTTACAAAGGAAAAGTAAGAGATGTATATTATTTTGATAAAAGACTTGTAATGGTAGCCTCCGATAGGATTTCGGCATTTGATGTGGTACTCCCCAAACCCATCCCGTACAAGGGTCAAATACTAAATCAGATCGCATCTGAATTTTTGGAATCTACAAAGCATATCGTACCTAACTGGCTAGAAAGCACACCGGACCCAAACGTCTCGATTGGAAAAAATTGTGAAGCATTTCAAGTGGAAATGGTGATAAGAGCATATCTTACCGGTCATGCATGGAGAGAATACCGGGATGGAAAAAGGTTGCTTTGTGGAGTGGCTATGCCCGACGGTTTGAAAGAAAATGATAAGTTTCCCGAACCGATTCTCACACCCACCACCAAAGCCCATGAGGGACACGATGAGGATATTTCCAGAGAAGAAATTTTAGCGCAGGGAATTGTAGCGGAAGAAGATTACTTGAAGTTGGAAAAATACACAAGAGAGTTATTCAATTTTGGGACAAATGTGGCTTCTGAAAAAGGCTTGATATTGGTAGATACTAAGTATGAATTTGGTACCCATAATGAAGAAATATATCTTATTGATGAAATACATACGCCCGATTCGTCAAGGTATTTTTATAAGGACGGGTATGAAGAGCGGCAACAAAATAACGAACAGCAAAAGCAATTGTCAAAAGAATTTGTAAGGCAATGGCTTATAGAAAATGGCTTTCAAGGACAGGAAGGACAGCAGATTCCAGAAATGACTGAAGAAATTATAAATGGTATTTCTGACAGGTACATTGAATTGTACGAGAAGGTTACGGGCAATAAATTTATTCCGCCAACTGATCAGAATTTGCTTAACAGGGTAGAATCGAATATTCTAAAGGCACTTGGCTAGTAAACCTCGGGGAAAATATAGCATGATAATCTCTAATATTTTACAATAATTGATATTCATGGATTTTAGATGTTAAATAGATTAAATTTGAACAATGAAATATTCAATAGATAAGAAAGAGCAGTATAGTATTCTGAAACTCCAGGAAGAAAAATTAGATTCTCCGCTATCTCCATCGTTAAAATCAGAATTTGTCACGCTCAATGCTGAAGGCATAAAAAATATAATTGTTGACTTAGGTGATGTGAAATATGTTGATTCATCAGGATTGAGTGCACTTCTTGTAGGTAATAGAATTTATAGTGAAGATGGCGGGATATTCATATTGGCAGCATTAAATGATCATGTGATGAAGCTCATCAAAATATCTCAGCTCAATAACGTACTCAATTTGGTGCCTACCGTTGAGGAAGCAATTGATGCGGTGTTCTTGAAAATAATAGAAAATGATCTACAGGAAGGTGATGATAACTAATTAGACTCTGTCCATAATGTCCGATATCTGCGTTACACTTGTTCTAAAAAACTCATTTACATACGTAAACTCCGTTTTTCAGATACTACGCAAGTCTTGATCTCGAACATCCTGAACAGACTCCGACTTTATAGACAGACACAATTAAATGTTATACGTTGACTTTCCAAATTAAAATACTTGGGAATAACTCTGCTATTCCTGCCCATGACAGGAATCAGACTTCCCAACTATTGCAACTGGATAAGCAGTACGTATTGATCGATTGTGGGGAAGCGACACAAATTCAACTCTCAAAGCAACAAATTAGAATTGGTAGAATAAAGACCATTCTGATAAGCCATTTGCATGGTGATCATTATTTTGGATTGATCGGTCTTTTATCGACCATGCATTTATTTCACAGGAATAATAAGCTTACCATCTTTGCGCCTCCCGAACTTGAAAACATAATTGACCTTCAGCTTAAAGCTTCAGATACTGACTTGTCTTTCAAACTTGAATTTATCCCATTAACCCATACCGGAATAAAGAAAATACATAATGAAGCACAATTCACAATTCAAGCTTTCCCACTAGAACATGGAATCAGATGCTACGGTTTTTTAATTAAAGAAAATAAAAAGCAATGGCGAATAAATAAGAAAAGTTTGCCTGAAAAAATGCTCATTCAGGAGATTCTTACTTTGAAAAAAGGCGAGCATGTTTTAGATGAAAAGGGTGAAATAAAATATGCTTTAGAAAAATATGCACTTCCGCCACGCCTTTCCAGATCATATGCCTTTTGTTCTGACACACGATATTTTGAAGGAATAATCCCCTATGTAAAAAATGTAGACGTTTTGTACCATGAAGCCACCTTTGGTGATGAGATGGAAGATCGGGCAATCCTTACAAATCACTCTACTGCAAGCCAGGCGGCCACCATTGCAAAAAAAGCAAACGTAGGGAAATTGCTCTTGGGGCATTATTCAACCAGGTATAAAGACCTTTCTCCACTTCTCGAAGAGGCAAAAAAAATATTTGATGAATCATACTTATCTCAGGAAGGTGAGACAATTTATTTGGAAGAATAGTAGCATATGAAAGCAGAAGGATTAAACCGGAGAAAAAAAACAAATCTATTTATTTTGCTTTGCGGGATATTTCTCACCAATGCCATAATCGCAGAGATTATAGGCGTGAAGATATTTTCCATGGAATCAACTTTAGGTTTCGAGCCGGCTCAAATTAATCTATTTGGAGATTTTATTTTGGACTTTAATCTTACTGCCGGTGTTGTTATCTGGCCGGTAGTTTTCATTACTACGGATGTAATCAATGAATATTTCGGCAAAAAAGGAGTGCGAAAAATCAGCTTTCTTACTGCATTTTTAATCGCCTATATTTTTATTATCATCTATCTGGTCACGATACTTGTTCCGGCTGATTTTTGGATTGAACTGAATAGTAAAGATACCAATGGAAATGCATTTGATATCAACTATGCTTTTCAAACAATATTTCGACAGGGGCTTGGGATAATCATAGGCTCTCTCACAGCATTCTTAATCGCTCAACTCCTTGATGTATTTATTTTCCAACAGCTACGAAAGGCAACAGGAAAAAGAATGATTTGGCTGCGAGCAACAGGATCAACGCTGGTTTCGCAATTAGTCGATAGTTTTATCGTGCTGTGGATTGCATTCTATCTTTTTGGAAATTGGTCTATGGAAGAAATATTTGCCGTGGGGCTTATAAATTATATCTATAAATTTTCCGTTGCCATCCTTCTTACACCTGTGCTCTATATCGCACACTATTTTATTGACAGATATTTGGGGATTGAAGTCGCTGATAAAATGGCGGAAGATGCTAGTAAAGACACCTCGATTTTCTAAGCTGGATAATTCGGTTTCCAAAGAAACACTGCTTCCGAATAATTAATTTCTTGTACGATTTAACAGAATTTAAAAAATGTCAATTTCCTACGTCTTCGAAAGGCGGACTTACCTCCAAATGAGAGATATTCGTAAGTAAATCTCTTAAAATAATAAACCTTTGTTGGAACTTAAAAAAACAATTACACAGTTATCATTAAAATAAACCCCTGTAAGAGTAAAATATTAAAAAGCGTAAAATATGAAAAATTTAAAAAAATTATTATTTACTGAATGCCTTCTTCTATCTATAATGGTATTTGGCTGTACAAAAGAAAATGATGATTGGCTCTTTATTAAAGAAGAAGTTTTAGACAAAAATATCTCTACAAAATTAGATGATATTTTTTCTAAAGATAATTTGACAATCGTTGAATATTTCGATGATATAAACATTGGAACAAATAATAGTAGTTTGTATGACCCACAAGTTTCTACAATTAATAGTAAAGATGAATTTATGAAATTTAATAATGGTGAAGAAGAACTCAATATCGATTTCTCTGAATACACATTGATTTTTGGCAAGATCATTATACCATCTATTTCGAACTCCCTATCTTCAAAAACACTCTACTACAATGATTTTAGACGAAATTACAAATTTGAGTTAAATGTTTATAGACCACAAATAGGGTTTACTTTGGTAGGCGAAATTTATTTTTGGTCAATTTATCAAAAGCTCAATCCATCTTACGCTCTAAATATAGAAATTATAAATTTAGAAGAGAATTGATTAAAATCAACTTACAATACGATTTTTTAGTGTAAGTATCTACTAAATAGTTAAACAATAATGTCCATTAAAAATGTGTCTATTTAAGAATTTTAACTGTTTTAAATCTAAGATCAAGACTCTCTTTTTATAAAATGTATAACATTTTTTTGAATGCATATTACACTTCTAAATTCAACTCTTAAACAATAAAATTATGAGACTTTTATTATTTTTATTATTAATGACAACATCTAATTATTTAAGAGCGCAACAAATAAAACATGTGTCGAGATTGATTAAAGAGTAATCACCTTGTAAAGTACGTCTATCTATTGTTCTGATTATTAATTATCTTTGGCGGGGGATTTCTTCTTCAGCCCACTTGCTTGTTAAACTGATGAAATAAATTGAAAAAATGGGAACTAAAAGAACATCGAAATTGTCTAGCAATAAGTAGCAACACAGCAACAACCGTGCGTATGGCTCTCAAATAAGGTAATCAAAATGTTGACTTAACGCGCAAGCTTAATATTAAATGAAATTACCAAACATAATAATCATTACCTTATTAATAGTGGCTTGCGCTTCAGTAGAAATTAACTCTCCAAAGAAAAACGAACAAATTGTAAAAACCGGCAATGGGCACATAGCAGGTGTTATTAATCCGATTCCTACAACATCACAATTAGATATCAAATTAGTACTAGAGGGGGAGGGATTAAAAGACAGTTTGGCAGGAGCAGATTTGAGTGTTTTTAAGTTTAATAACCTGCAACCGGGGAACTACACAATTCATTTACATCCATTAAAAAATATATATCAATATAGAATTGCGTCGATAAGAAATATAACCGTTGCAAATGATTCAATTAGCTATGTAGGCATCCTCACTTCTTATGAAAATGAAATTTACGAAGAGTGGAATGGGGAGAAAGTTAATATAAATGACACTTCTCGAACAGGCATTTTAAAGGGTAATATTTTGCTGGAAAAACCTCAAGACAACGAGTTAAAAAATGAAGTTGAAATCAGTTTGAATCTAAAGAATAACCTAAATAATAAATGGCAAATTCATAAGGTAGAAACACCATATGCCTTTAATATTAATGAATTAAGTCCTGGTATTTATACGGCATATGTTGAAATAAAAAAGCCAGGAGGGCGAACTATTTATAGAAGAAAATCAGCATATGTATATAACATAATAATTCAACCCCAAAAAACAGCTGTAGTTGAATTGAAGAATTTTTATAATCCAACACTATACAAAGCTATAGATGAATACCAGCCAATTTTACCCCACTTTATTTGGAACCCCAATTATGAATAAAACAAGCAACTGTAAACACTAAAATCATGAAAAAATACTTTTTCTAATCATCACTCTTACTTTTAACGCTCAAATAATTCTATCACAAAGAATCGATCCTTATCTGGACTTAATTTACAAAAGCAAAACGGCACCAATAAAAAGTAAAAAACTGAAACCCGGTTCGAAAGAATTTGAATTTAGAGATAAGTTATACAAAAATAGAAAAAGTCTGAATCCATTCTTCAAAAGAATGAATATTGACACACTTGAAAATGATCCGCTAATCAACGTATTGATGCAATATCATGGAAGCATAAATAAATTGATACAACGAGGTGCGATCATCGACCATAGGCAAGGTGAGTTTGTCATGGCGAAAATTCCTGCAAGTGCCATAAGAGCAATAAGTAACATAGAAGGGGTTGTACAAATGGAATTGAGTAAACCCGTCAAGTACGAATTGGATGTCAGTCGAAATGCGATAGGAGTTAATTTAGCCCACAATACATTTCCATACAGAGGAAATGGCATAGTAGTCGGAATAATTGATACAGGAATAGATTATGACAATGATGCATTTAAAACGGCTGATTTATCAACATCAAGAATTCAATATATTTGGGATCAGACAATTGATGGTGATCCCCCAAGTACCCCTTCTTATCTACATTTTGGGACAGAGTGGAATAACGCAGAAATTAATGCAGGTGGTTTAGCACATATAGACAAGGCTGGTCATGGAACGCGAGTAGCAGGAATTATTGCGGGAAATGGTAAATCATCCCTTGGTCAAACAGATTTCATAGGTATTGCTCCGGAAGCAGACTTGGTTGTTGTAAAAATATTGGTTGAAGAGAAAGATCCAATATGGTTCCCGGAAAACTCTTTTTGGGAAAACGTCTTAAAAGGCATCAGATACATTAAAGAAAAAGCCAAAGAATTGAATAAACCATGGGTAATTAACCTTAGTATTGGAGGAAACCATGGGCCGAGAAATGGTACAAGTAGTTTTGAAAAATGGATGGGTGAGTACATAAATAATTCAGAATATAGAAATGATGGAAGGATAATAGTTAAATCAGCTGGAAATAATGGCTATGACCCAACCATGCCAAATCCAGACCAAAAGAGAAAAATACATGCCGGAAGGACAGGGCCTGCGAGTGTAGATTTCGAAATTACAGATATCCAACCTACGGGTAATACGTTTGCTGTGGAAATCTATTTTCCACAAGAGGATGTTTTTTCGGTAACAATTCAATCCCCGAATGGTTATGTTGTTGGTCCCATTGAAAAATCAGATGACCCTAGATTATCAAACATTGATGGCGGAGCTACACTAGATGGATGGATTTCGGTGAGTAATGGAGGAAGAAATGCCAATGTTTCACAATATGCCGAAAGAGTCGATGACATAGCCATTATTACTATATCAGATAACGAAGAGCATACAGGTATTCCAGGTCCACCCGCAGATGGAACCTGGACATAACGATGAGCGAAGGGACAGGAGAATGGGATGCCTATGTATACAGCTATAATGATGATGCTAAGATATATTTCACAGACGCATCCTTTACAAATGACAATGTAATAAGCGAACCTGGAAATTCAGCTTCCATCTTAACCGTAGGTTCTGTTAACACAAAAAACAATTGGGTTTCAACAAGTGGAATTACTCATAGGCCAGAATACATAATTGGGAGTATTTCGGATTTTTCTAGCCCTGGCCCAACAAGAGCTGGAATTCAAAAGCCTGAAATATATGCTCCTGGAGCCTAGATAAGTTCTGTATATGCCCATGAGATTGTAAATCCTATTCAATTAAATTATGCATGGACTGCAGATTACTATCACGGAGCAGGGACTAGTTATGCAGCAGCACATATAACTGGCACAGCAGCATTGTTATTAGAAAAGTGGAATATTGAAAGGGACATGGATCATGGTATGCCATATATTAAACAAGTATTACGCAATACAAACGTTAGTGGCGGTGTCGTAGATGTTTTCCAAGCACTAGCATACGATGAACTTGTAACTGGTTTGGAAGATCATGTCAATTTGACAATTATTACTGTTCATCTGCAAATCCAACAACAATTGAACCGGGGATAAATAGCCAATTTTGCGCTAGGTTCATTGATGATGAGCCATATGGAGATTATGCCGTATCCTATTCCTGGAAAATTGTTGCAACAAATAGTACTGAGGGCGAAGTTGTGTTAGGTAGCTACAATTCAGGGCAAGCAAATTATTCTTCCTGGAATTTAAACCTATCTTCATCTCTACTAGAAGACGAAAATTGGGTAAGGGATATAAATGACAATATACAAGCCACAATCCAGGTAAAATGCTACGATGATGATGGATATTCCCATACAGATGATTTGCATATAGGAATTAAGTATGTGCCAAACAAACCATTGATTGACAGCCATACTGTCTCCGGAACATCTATCACATTGTCCTATGTAGCTGGCGGAGCTAATACATATAGAATTCATTATGGCACATCATCAGAATCCCCATACAACGGAACAGGAGCCACACAAGGTAATTCTCCTATTAACGCAGGATCATTAACTGAATATACTATTAGTGGACTAGACTTTGATAATAATACATATTTTTTCGCAGTAACAGCATTGAACAATGAAGGAGAAAGTGAATATTCTGATGAAGTTGTTATTGGCGACATTGAAATATATGATATTGTTTGGACGGATCTTGATGGAGTTGCGGTAAATGGTAATTCACTTACGAAAAGTCGTGTACGCAATAATTGGTATGAAGGAGCTGCATCATTCAATGAACTTCCGCCAAATACTGATGGTTGGATAGAAATGACTGCAGTAGAAAACAATACAAATAGAATGTTTGGGTTGTCGGCTTATAATCAAGCTGCCACATGGAATACAATTGATCATAGCTTTTATGTGAAATCAAGTGGGTCTATTCAAATATACGAAAGTGGATCTTCAAAATGCAGTTGTGGAAGTTATTCTGCAGGGGATAAAGTGAGAGTTGAGCGAAGCGGCAGTCAAATTCTTTATAAACTTAATGGAAATACTATATACACATCGAATTGCGATCCAAGTAAGTCTTTAATTGCTGATGTATCCTTATATTCTACTACATCTACAATAAGCAATGCAGTAGCTTCTTTCCCCGCTTTAAGTACGTCACCACATAATATTGAATGGACAGATTTGGTGAAGGTATATGCAAATTATAATAGTTTGACTCGTGATGACAGTTACAGAGGTTGGAACGCAGGAGCCGCGTCTATTAACAGATTAATCAACTGGACGGATGGATGGATGGAGACAACAGTTCAAGAGACAAATTCCTACAGAATGTTTGGACTTTCAAGTAGTAACAGCGATCCATATTGGAATACCATTGATTATAATCTATATCTAAGACAAGATTCCAAAATTATGATCTATGAAAGTGGTAGTTATAAAGGGACATTTGGATACTATAATTATGGAGATAAATTCCGTTTGGAAAGAATAGATAATCAGATATTATATAAATTGAATGGTACTACTTTATATACTTCTACTTGCGATCCCTCCGAGAATTTATATTCTGACGTATCCATGTATAGCCCAAGTAGCACCCTTTTTGATGTGAAATCATCATTCAGGAATTACGATCAATATGTTGCGCAACAGTATTCCACAACAGCGTTAATATCAGAGGAAGATATTTTTGTTGATGCATCCGTGGTTGATGCAGATAGTTTATTAACAGAAATCAAATCAGTCGTCAATCTGAAATCTGCAAGCCCTAAAATAATATACAATGAAGCCATAATAAAGGATAGCACAAGTTATAATCCACTAAGTGAGATTATTATTAGTCCAAATCCAACTACTGGAAAGATTGGTTTAAGCTATTCCTCAGAGGTATCCAACAAAATTCAAGTCCAGGTAGTGGATTATTTAAACTTCATGCTCATTGAAAAAACCTGGAAAATAAAGGAAGGTAAAAATGTCATGAATATAGATCTTACATCTTACCCCAGGAGACTTTTTATAGTTAAGGTTCAGGATAAGGAGCACAGTTATACATTTAAAGTATTAAAGGAGTAAATTAATTCACAAATATTTTTAGCGGAAATCTCCTAAAAATATTTTTAGGAGATTGCTTTATATCACTTTTTCATCTATCAAGTTCCCGATTTCTCTCTCGCATCATATAATTGAAAATTTAATAAAACAAGGAATATTAGACAAAGGGAGTCTGTTTTTTCTTGAATATCAGGAGAGGAAATAAATCCCAAATGAAAATCAAAATGTTCTATAAAGGCCTCTTTACTTTCTAATCAAATTATCGCAAATGATAGCTGTAGAAACTGCCACATTTAGCGATTCTGCATTGCCAATTTTGGGGATAGTAATTTTTTTAGTTATAAATTTATCCAACGATTTGCTTATTCCATTTGATTCATTGCCCATTAATATTATTGAAGGTTTATCAGCCTTGGCATTATGCACATTTTCACCATTGAGCATCGCCCCAAAAACTTCGCGATGGCTATTTGATTGAAAAAAAGAAGCTAAATCCATATAGTGGAAATTGATTCTACAAAATGAACCCATGGAAGCATTAATTACTTTAGGATTGTAAAAGTCTGCAGAATCCATACTTGCAACAATGGTAGTCAGGCCATACCAATCGGCAATTCGAATAATAGTTCCTAAATTCCCAGGATCGCTTACATCATCAAGAGCGAGCAGTATGTTGTCATTAGAAATATCCAGAGGTACAGACTTTATTTTGGCAACTGCCAGGGCATATTCATTGGTTTGAAATGTGCCTATATCAGCCAGCTCTTTTTCTGTACAAATTTGATAATCTATGTTAGATAGTAAATGATCGGGAGCCTCAAGCACAAACTTATCCGTTACAAATAAGCTTTGCACTTCATAATCAGATGAAAGAAGCTCAATAATATTCTTTGCGCCTTCAACCAAAAAGCATGTGGCTTTTTTACGGTATTTTTTTAACTTCAAGCTTTTAACAAACTTTGCCTGTTGTTTAGAAATCATTAGTGAAAAAGAAAAGTTGAAAAATCATTTTGCAAGGTCGCTTATATATATTTTTTTGACTTTAATATTCCCATCCTGTATGGGTGTCAAATACCTGCAAGATGATCAATATATACTTCGGAGGCAACAGATATCTGACAATGAAAATGTATCTAAGGACGAATTAGAAGATCTCTATCAATCCAAGGCTAATAAAAAATTTCCAATTATTCCTTTTACTCCATACGTTTGGGTTTACCACATGGGAGAAAAGCGATATGATTCGATAAAAATTGAGAATAAGATAAAAAAAATAAGGACTAAGTTCGATCAGAAAAGAGAAAAACATACAGATAAAAAAAGAAAAATTGCCAGAGTCAATCGACAGGAAGCTAAAAAGATTGAAAAAAAGATTCGTGATTTAGAAGACGGAAATATTCTGATGCGTTGGGGTGAAGCAATCAGTATTTATGATGAAGATGTAATTCAGAAAACCCAGGATCAAATGAAACTTTATCTGCAAAATAGAGGGTTTTTTAATAGTTCGGTAGAGTATTTTACAAAATTCAACAATAAGAGAGCCTATGTTACCTACACCATAGAAGAAGATCTTCCTCATAAAATTGATACAATTAGATTGGTAACAACCGATGCCAAGATTCGGGAATTGATTTTTAAAAATCAAATGGATAGCGAACTGAAGATTGGCGAAAATTATGATCAGAATAATTTAGTAAGAGAGCGAGAAAGAATAGAGAAGCTGCTGAAGAATAATGGATATTTTGATTTTAGCCGACAATATATCGTTTTTGATGTTATCAATGATGTTCAGCCCTATGAAGTAGAAATAAATATGATTATCAATGATCCGTCGAAACGTGGATACCACAAGCAATTCACAATAGATTCTGTAATATTTGTGACAGATGCCAGCACGGAGTCAAGCCAGGGAGAAAGATCTTTTTTTAATTATCACAACATCACATACCAGTATTTTAGTAAACGATTTTCAAAGAAAATACTTGATCAACGTGTATTCATCAATATGGATAGCACATATAGTATTAGCAATACCTTAAATACCCAGCGCCAACTGGCTTATCTGGATAATTTTAAATTTATTAACATAAACTACGACACTTCGGGAGGGTCATTCATTGCCAATATTTTTACCAGCCCACTGGACAAATATCAAATGACCAATGAAGTAGGACTGAATGTAACTCAAGGATATCCTGGTCCTTTTTATAACCTTTTTCTTAAAAACAGAAATATTTTTGGAGGGCTTGAAAACCTGGAAATTACCGGATATTTTGGTTTTGAAGGAGTAGCAAGTGCCACCACATCAGAGGTATATAGTAGTATTGAATCAGGGGCAAAATTGGCCTTGATTTTTCCTCAATTCATTATGCCGGCAAGTGAAGCGTTTAAGCGAAAAGTAGCGATATACAACCCGAATACAACTTTTCGATCAGGTTTTAACTTTACTAATCGACCCGAGTACCAAAGAACAAATTTTTCTAATGCACTGGTCTATAGCTGGCAAAAGGACAGAAAAAAAATGTACAATTTCACACTATCTGAATTAAGTTTGATTAACTCCGATACAGATCCTGCATTTGATTCTTTGCTAGTAGAATTAGAAATGGCAGGAAATCCACTTATCAAGTCATTTGAGCCTTCTTTTGTAACGGCAATGAATTTTTATGTCATGTATAATTTTAATCCAGATGACTTTTATGGGAATAAATCTTCCTTGCTTAAGTTATTCGGTGAGAGTGGAGGGCTTATGTTTAATTTTTTTGAGCCTACATTTTTTGAGAAAAACAGAACCGACACCATTCAACATTTTCAATACGTAAAATTTTCATCTGACTTCAGAAGACACATTACGATCAACGAAACGAATGGCATAGCCACGAGAATTAATTTTGGAATTGCCTATCCTTATGGAAAAAACAAGACATTACCTTATGAGAAATTTTTCTTCGCAGGTGGGAGCAACAGTCTGAGAGCGTGGGCACCACGAAGACTAGGGCCGGGCAGTCAAAAACCCAAATTGAATGAAAATCCGGAGAGAGATGGACTGTTTGATTATAGTATTGAAAAACCGGGAGAAATATTGTTGGAAGCAAATATAGAATATCGCAGTAAGTTGATAGGATTTATAGACTGGGCATTTTTTGTTGATGCCGGCAATGTCTGGAAGTTTTATGAAAACCCAGCATTCCCCGGTGCTGATTTTAAATTTAATCGTTTTTATAAAGAAATTGCTATTGGCATGGGATTGGGGTTAAGGCTAAATTTTTCTTTTTTGGTGATCAGATTTGACTATGGAATAAAAATGTATGATCCGGCCCGTGACGAAGGGCAAAGATGGATTGGCGACAACCTTTCCCTATTTAACTGGAGAGGAGAGCCGGGCCAGGCACTTTGGAATATAGCCATTGGTTATCCATTTTAAAACTGTAAAATCTATGATATTAAAGGAAGAAATTACACAGCAATTCAAGGCACTCCAGCATTCAATTTGTGTTTCCTTGGAACAAGAAGATGGAAAATCTGAGTTTAGCACAGACTTATGGGATAGGCCGGAAGGGGGAGGAGGGATATCGAAGATAATAGAAAATGGTGACCTGATAGAAAAAGGAGGGGTGAACTTTTCGGCAGTATTTGGCAATACGCCAGAGCATATAAAAAAAACTTTTGGATATGATGCATCTGAATTTTACGCTACCGGTGTTTCAATAGTTTTACATCCTAAAAATCCTTTTGTGCCCATTATCCACATGAACATTAGATATTTTGATATGGGCAGCCATTGGTGGTTTGGAGGCGGAATTGATCTTACGCCCCATTATATCAATAAAATAGATGCCGCTTATTTCCATCAGTCATTAAAAAAAGTATGTGATAAACACCATGATTCTTTTTATAGCAAATTTAAAAAATGGGCTGATGACTATTTTTTCATCAAGCATAGAAATGAAACACGCGGAATTGGTGGGATATTTTTTGATCGGTTAAATGAACCGGATTTGGGGAACAAAGATGCTCTATTTGATTTCACGATTGACGTTGGAAACTCATTTGCGCCAATTTATAGTGAGATATCCCAAAGAAGTAAAAATATGAATTTTTCTGAGCGAGAGCGCGATTGGCAAATGGTTCGTCGTGGAAGATATGTTGAGTTTAATTTGGTGCTGGACAGAGGAACAAAGTTTGGCCTTGAAACCAATGGCAGGGTAGAATCTATATTGATGAGCCTGCCACCTCTTGCCGCCTGGAAATATAACTATTCTGTAGAACTCGGAACTCCGGAGGATGCAACACAGCAGCTTTTAGTAAAAAACATTGATTGGATAAAAAAGTAATATTATGATAGAGTGGCTCGATCAAATTGATAAAGAAGTATTTCTATACATCAATTCTTTCCATAATCCGGTTTCTGATAATATTTGGATGTGGATCACTAACATCCCTACCTGGATTCCATTATATATTATGCTTATTGTTATTATTATAAAAGTTTTTAAGCAGGACAGCATTTACATCATTGCTTCAATATTGCTTGTCATATTGGCAAGCGATCAGTTTACATCCACTTTTATGAAGCCGTTTTTTGGCCGGTTCCGGCCATGCTACGATCCGGAAATTGGCAATCTTGTACATGTCGCAAATAAATGTGGTGGGCAATATGGTTTTGCTTCAGGTCATTCGGCCAATTCATTTGGCATTGCCATGCTCATCTGGCTGGTATTCAAAAGTTATTGGAGATGGACTTGGCTGATCTTTTTATGGGCATTTACTGTTGCCTTTAGCAGGATAATGGTTGGGGTACATTATCCGGGTGATATTATTATTGGGGGATTGGTAGGTGCTTTTTTTGGATGGTTAATTTTCACAATGGTATCTCAGATTTATTTTAAAATAAATAAAAAATCAATTATAGGTTCCCTATAGAAAATTAAGCTGATCCAAAAGTGCTTCTTTGTACGATGCGCCAATAGGAATAAATTTCTCTCCAATTACCAGCGAGTTGTCTTCCAGCGTCTCTATTTTATCGAGGTTTACGATATAAGATCTGTGTGTGCGAACGAAAATATCTTCGGGTAATCGACTTACAATACCTTTCATGGTGAAGTGCACAATATGTTTTTTTAGTTCGGATTGTATGATTACATAATCTGCCAATGCTTCAACGTACAAAATGCTATCGTAGGGAATACGAACAATTTTTGCGTCTGTTCTCACATACAATTCCCTCCTTTTTGCTGAATGCTCACGTTTTATTTCTACATTGGTATGGGCTTTTTGCACAGATTGCATAAATCTGGCAAACTCAATGGGCTTCACCAGATAGTCTGTTACCTTCTTTTCAAAAGCCTCAACAGCATATTTCTGTTCAGATGTGATTAATATTATTTCAATATCTTTCTCTAATGCATTGATGAAATCCATGCCGGACATTGCAGGCATCTGAATGTCTAGAAAAATTATATCCACATGTTCGTCATCAAGATAATTGATGGCGTCCATCGCATTATCAAATTCACTGGTAAGTTGAAGAAAATCAGTTTTCTCAATAAAATGAGCCATCACCTTCCTTGACATCTCATCATCATCTACCACGATGCAATTCAAATTCATATCTTAAAATATCTTCAAACCTCAAATATCTGTTTACTTTGAATCACTAAGATATGTAAAACATGATAAAAAGTAAAGAGAAGGCCATGGGTTGGTGTCGAGCTTAACTCTTATTTTAATAAATAATTGATTTTATAATTTGTATGAAACCCACCAATTCAATTGTTTTAAATTTATAAGGTTCCATCAAGGAAATTCCGAAACTAAGCTATAAATTCAAGCAAAATTATATAAAATTATGCTTGATGATAGTTACCGTCATAAAGGGATGCGGCGAAATCTGGTTAAAGTTCTGATAGATAAGGGAATCAAAGATAAGATGGTATTGAGTGCGATTCAGACTGTGCCCAGGCACTACTTTTTCGACAAAGCATTTTTAGAACATGCCTATCAAGATAAGGCTTTCCCAATTGGCGAAGGCCAAACTATTTCGCAACCATATACTGTTGCCATACAGACACAATTGTTAGAGATAAAGCCTGGAGATAAAATTCTGGAGATTGGTACCGGTTCGGGATATCAATGTAGTGTGTTGCTGGAAATGAAAGCGAAAGTTTATACCATTGAAGTAAATAAAAATTTATTCAGGCAGTCAAAGATATTTTTGCAAAGCCTTGGATATCGGGCTCACTTTCACTTGGGAGATGGCTCAAGAGGTTGGCCAACGTTTGCTCCATACGATGGCATTATTGTGACAGCCGGGGCACCAACATTACCGCAGGCGTTGATCGATCAATTGAAGCCAAATGGGAAATTAGTGATCCCTGTCGGTGATGAAGAACATCAGGAAATGATAAGAATTACGAAAGAGAAAAATGGAAAAATCACTGAGGAGAAGCATGATTTTTTTAGATTCGTTCCGCTTGTTGGCAAGTATGGATGGAAAGAAAAATAAACACATGTAAATCTGTTTCAGATACCCATCAAAATGTTTAGTTAAAAACCATTGGTATCATCTAAATATTTATAAACATGAATAAGAAATCTAAATTTGTTAAGGAATCGTTCGTGATAAAAAATGAACTTCTTATGCCAAACGATACTAATCCTTTTGGCATTCTCATGGGCGGCAGGCTCATGTATTGGATGGATATTGCTGCAGGAATTTCTGCTTTAAAATTTTCTGATTCTTTGGCAATCACAGCATCAGTTGATAACATATCTTTTAGGAGGCCAATTGAAAAAGGGAGCGTAATTACCCTAAATGCCAAAATCACAAGATCTTTCAATACTTCCATGGAAGTGTACATTGAGGTGACAGCAGAAAATATTTTACTGAAAACAAAATTTATAAGTAACAGTGCTTTTTTTACCTTTGTTTCAGTAGATAAACAAGGCAAGCCATTATCTGTGCCTCAAGCAATACCGGAAACAGATAGAGAAAAAGAATTGTATGAAGGGGCATTGCAAAGAAGACAATTGAGGCTGATTTTAGCTGGTAGATTGAAACCTTCAGAAGCACCGGAATTAAAGGCGATTTTTGATTTATAATTAAATTCGGAATGGAAGAAAACGACCAATTTCTAAAATACATTTTTCATGATGACCTGTACATTATTGCTGAACCTGAGCAAGCTAGTTCAAGTACATCTGTTTCTGAAGGAGAAATTAGACCTGATGAAAATGAAACTTCATTGGTCGAGGAGGGAAGGGCAATTACATTTTTAGGAGATAATGGGCGAGGCATATTGATTTTGGTCAATGATCCTGAAAGTGAGTTTCTCAATCAAAAAGAATTGAAATTTTTGATGAACATTATGGAAGCTGGATTAAAATACACAAAAAAAGATTTTGCCTTGGTTAACTGCGCTGTCTTTCCTCAAAAGGAGATATTGAAAGAAATACCCTATGATTTTCTAATCGCTTTTGACATAAGTACAGATAGCATTAAGGGAGATAGCGCATTTTATCAACTTATAGAAAGCGAAAATAAAAAGTTGCTCTATGGTGAAAACTTGAGTGTAATTGAGGCAGATGTTGAGAAGAAAAAACTCTTGTGGAAAGCATTAAAAAAGATGTTTGATATTTAGAATTTATATTTTATAATAATATTCCAGATGAGGCAGATTAAAACATAATTGAATAATTAACTCCTGATTTTTTCAGGTTAAATCTGAAAATATTGAATAACAGAATTTGTATAAAAATTGGTTCTATTGTACTCACAAAGGAAAACGGACTTCCTAATGAAGAATTAATAGAGAAAATTGTAATTCAGATCGCTGAGCTGAAAAGAAAAGGGAAGCAAGTGATTTTGATTTCTTCAGGTGCCGTGGCATCCGGAAGAAGCATATTCAAATCTCAAAAAAAACTTGATACTGTTGCAGAGCGGCAATTACTTTCTTCATTGGGTCAGGTGAAATTAATCAACATTTATACTGAACTTTTTAAAGAGCGCAATCAATTGTGTGCTCAGGTGTTGGTCACCAGGCAGGATTTCAAAGATCGACATCATTATCTCAATATGCAGAATTGCCTGAATGTGCTGTTGGCCAATGACATTTTACCTGTTGTCAACGAAAATGATGTAACGTCAGTGACAGAGCTTATGTTTACAGATAACGATGAGCTTGCCGGATTAATTTCCGGGATGCTGAATGTTGATAGTTTGTATATTCTCACCAATGTCGATGGGGTTTATAATGGAGATCCGGAGAATAAAAATTCTACATTAATTGCAGATTTTGATTTGGCAATAAATAAATTAGAAAATATAACAGGAAACAAAAAGTCAAACTTTGGCAGAGGTGGCATCATCACAAAATGCCATACGGCAAAGCGAGTTGCCGACATGGGAATCCCAGTAAATATTGCCAACGGCAATACAGATAATATCATCATTCGCCTGGAAAATGGGGAAAATATAGGAACATCATTTAAGCCCAAAAAGAAAACTTCAAGTTTCAAAAAATGGATTGCTCATTCACATTCCAACACCAAAGGAATGCTTATAGTAAATGAAGGAGCCAAAAAGTCTTTAAATTCCCATGGCGCAGTAAGTCTGTTACCCATAGGTATTGTAAAGATTGAAGGCGATTTTAAAAAAGGAGATATTATTAAAATTATTGATGAAAATAAAATTGAACTAGGTTTGGGGCAATCCAAATATGATAGCGAAAAAGCTAAATCATTAGTTGGATTGAAAAATCAAAAACCTATTATTCATTACGATCATTTATATTTGCATTAACATTTTGAAATAAGAGCATATTTCGAGCATCATATAATGATCCTATGAATTTAGAAAGCACCTTCAAAGCAGTAGCACATGCCAGCAGAAATCTTGCTGTGGCAGAAGAGACCATCATAAATAAGTTATTAATTGACCTCGCAGAATCTGCAATTAAAAATTCTGCCATTATCCTCGAAGAGAATAAAAAAGATTTGGTGAGAATGTCTGAGTCCGACCCAAAATACGATCGACTCAAGCTTACTGAGCAGCGAATAAAAGATATCGCTAATGACTTGGTAAATGTAGCTGGATTGCCTTCTCCTTTGGGGAAAATACTCGACAAACGCACGCACCAAAATGGGTTAGAACTTTCTAAAATATCAGTCCCTCTTGGAGTAATAGGGATCATTTACGAATCCAGGCCCAATGTGACCTTTGATGTGTTCTCTTTGTGTATAAAATCAGGGAATGCTTGTGTGTTAAAGGGTGGGAGTGATGCCGAATATTCTAATATCGCCATAGTGAAAATTATCCATGAGGTGATTAAAAAGTATAATCTTGACGAAAATATTCTTGCTCTGCTACCTGCTAAACGCGAGGCAACCACAGCGTTGCTTAATGCTGTGGGTTATATTGATATTATTATTCCACGAGGAAGCCAAAATTTGATCAACTATGTAAGGGATCATGCCAGAGTACCTGTAATAGAAACCGGTGCCGGTATCGTACATACTTATGTAGATACCTCAGCTGATCTTGAGAAAAGTATCAATATTGTCAATAACGCCAAAACAAGACGGGTAAGTGTTTGCACTGCACTGGATTGTTTGGTCATTCATCGGGATAAATTAGATGAGCTTAAAGAGATTATTGGCCCTATGAGTTTGAGCAACGTTCAGATATATGCAGATGAATCGGCCTATAAGTCCATTAAAGGTGCTTACCCTGATGAATTGTTAAGTGCTGCCAAAGATGAGCATTTTGGCATTGAGTTTTTAGATTATAAACTTTCAGTTAAAACTGTAAATAATATTGATGAGGCTATTGACCACATAAGTAAATACAGTTCAAAACATAGTGAAGCTATAATTGCGGAAGATGATGAAGCGATTGATATATTTTTGAAGAGCATTGACGCAGCAGCAGTTTATGCCAATACATCTACTGCTTTTACCGATGGTGCTCAGTTTGGTCTTGGTGCTGAAATAGGAATAAGTACACAAAAACTCCATGCTCGCGGTCCTATGGCACTGGAAGAAATGACAAGTTATAAATGGTTAATTAAGGGAGAGGGTCAGATTAGGGATTGATTTTGCGAAGTGCTCCAAGTACCAAGTATAGAGTACCAAGTATAAAGTACTCTATACTCAGTACTAAATACTAAAAAAGCCTACCTTTTCATTGATTTCATATTGATAAGCTTGAAAATCAACAAACCTATCAGTAAGAACCATGGGGCACCATGGAAAAGGAAATCGAGCCAATCCTGGCTTTGCATTCCAACAGCTCCACCCATAATCCACTTTATTTTTCCCCATATATGGGGTTCTGGAACAAATGGCGCCAGGCCAAGCGTTAAACTTCCAATTGCAGCCATCCTAAGCCAAGAGTTGATATTTATTGATTTTCCCATTGATATTTTTAAAATAAGCGCAAAGATGAAATAATCATAATTATACGAACGTGATCTAAGTTACAATAGTGCAAAAAAAGGTCTTGATTATTATTAATCAAGACCTTTTTGATATGTCAATAGTTGAACTATTTTGCGCTTGTGGTATCAGACTTTGATGTTGAGTCATCATTCTTGTAGTCATCGTTTAGTCCAACGATGATATTGTCGGTTATATCCAGGCTGTCATTGGCGTACAACACACCACTTCCTTTGGTATATGTCAATACTAGTTGGAGGTTTTTATCCATGCCATATTCTCTTAGATAATCAGCTACTTTGTCGTACAGATCTGCATTCATTTTACCTTCCTCCTGCCTCAGTTGTTGCCCAAGTTGCTCTTGGTACATCATAAGATTTTGTTGTTTACTTCTAAGGTCATCTTCTACAGCTCTGGCTTGACTTATGGTCATATTTCCTGCTGAAGATTGAAAGTTGGCAATTTCCTTTTGCAATCCCTCTGCTCGGTTTTGATATTCAGCGTTCAATTTTTCTCTCTTTTCAATCAACTTTTTCTCGAGATCTTTAAAGAAATTATAATTTTTTAAAAGTGAGTCAGAATTAACATAAGCGATGGAAAGGTTCTCTGGATTTACCGAGCTATTTGATGAGGTATTTTCATTGTCGGATTTGGAATTGAAATGCAGTATGTATAATACCACGACTGCCACTAACAATACAATATTTAATGCTATAGATATATTATTTTTCACAATGTTATTATTTAATTAAAGCGCAAATATAAAGAAAGATTCCAAAGATCAAAGGCACTATTAATTTTGTGATATTGATGTTTAATCATTTGATCTGTAAGTATATTTTATTTTTACTGAGTCTGTATTTCCAGTGAGATTTATATTATCATTTTCGTCATTTTGTTCATTATCATTTTCTTCTGTATCAATATCTATTTTAGTTTTTCTAAAAAAGACCGCCAATAATATTCCTGCCAAACCGCCGGCCAAGTGAGATTCCCAGCTTACGTTTGCTTCAACCATTTCGGGGAAAATTCCATAGATCATTCCTCCATACATCACTATAATAATTCCCGATATGGTCATCAATTGTTTGCTTTTCCGAATGAGTCCACTAAAAAACAAGAATGCTGCCATACCATAAACAATTCCACTAACGCCAATATGATATGCGTTTCGAGCGAGTATCCATGTCCAAAAACCAGTGACAAGATAAATCCAGATAAATATTTCGGTAGCAATACGATGGTAAAAATAAAACAGCAAAAAGCCCAGCAATAGAAAAGGTAATGAATTGGAAATCAGATGAAAAATATCTCCGTGAATCAATGGGCCTGTAATTATTCCAATGATACCATGCAGCGTTCTTGGATAAATACCAAGTCTTGAAAAATCAATTCCGGAAGACCATTCGATAGCCATGACAACCCAAAGAACAAATACGAATGAGACTACTGTATAAATGGAAAAGCGAAGTCTCACTTTTTCATTTTGGTCATTGTCCAACATCGACATTATAATTATAAACGAATTGAAATATGCAAAGAATATTCCCTTGATTATTCTCCAAATCTACACTATCGTCTGGATTTAATAGATTATTTGAATAACAAAAAAGCCCCGATTAATCGAGGCTTTTTTTAACTATTGTTTAAGAAGTACTATTTATACCCTTTAAGATAATCGTTTACCTGATTAAATACATTATCGGCAGTATAGCCAAATTTCTCATCGAGTACTTTATAAGGAGCAGAATAACCAAAATGATCCAATCCGATAACTTTGCCTTTACCTCCGACCAGTCCTCTCAGTGTCACCGGAAGACCTGCTGTTAGTCCCAGAGTTGGTTTATTGCCAGGTAATACTTTTTCCTGGTAGGTAACATCTTGATTTCGAAACAATCCTTCAGATGGAGCTGAAACGATTTGTACTTTTAATCCTTTTTCTTGCTCAAGCTTTTTACAGCCATCAAACAAAGTCGCAACTTCCGAACCATTTGCAACTAATACAATATCCGGTTCGCCATCTACAGATTTCACAATATATGCACCTCGGGAAGCTTCAAGAGCATCCTGATATCTGTTTGAGCCTGCCTTAGTTGGGACATCAGTGATGTTTTGCCTGGATAGCAAAAGTGCCGTTGGGCTTTCTGTATTTTCCAAAGCAAGTTTCCAGGAAATGGTAGTTTCATTGCCATCTGCCGGTCGAAGGACGAGCATGCTGTTTTTGTCATCGTGATTTTTTAGCTGCTCCAATAGACGAATTTGTGCTTCCTGCTCCACAGGCTGGTGAGTTGGGCCATCTTCTCCCACTCTGAAAGCATCGTGGGTCCAAACATACTTTACAGGTAATTTCATCAGTGCAGCCATTCTTGCCGCAGGTTTCATATAATCAGAAAACACAAAAAATGTAGCACAAACAGGAATTACTCCCCCATGCAGTGCCATGCCATTGGCGATAGATGCCATGGTCAGTTCGCTTACTCCAGCCTGAAGAAATGCTCCGGAAAAATCTCCTTTTTTAAATTGTTTCGTTTTCTTTAAAAATCCATCTGTCTTATCGCTATTTGATAAGTCGGCAGACGCCACAATCATATTTTCTACATTTTCCGCAAAATATGCAAGCACTGTCGCGGAAGCACCACGGGTAGCTGTATTTTCTCCCTGAACTATTTCTTCGAAATTTATATTGGGAGATTCGCTACTCAAAAATCTTTTTAATTTAGAAGCCAATTCAGGGTTTTTATTTTTCCATTGCGCCTGAGCTTGTTTTTTAGCTTTTGCTTCTTCTTGTTTTTTAGCTCTTATGTCATTCCAATTATTTTCTACTTCATCAAAAATCACGAAAGAATTTCTTGGGTCTCCGCCAAGATTTTTGATTGTTTTTTCATACGAAGCACCGGCATTTGACAATGGCATACCATGCGTAGAACATTGACGTTCAAAATTTGATCCATCTTCAGTTAATGCACCTTTTCCCATAATTGTTTTGCCAATTATCAAAAAAGGTTTTTCTTTCTGATTATTGCTCTGGATTAATGCTGATCTTATTTCATCTGCATTATTTCCGTCAATGGTAACAACTTCCCAGCCCCAAGCTTCGTATTTTGCTGCGGTATCTTCTGCGGTCACAGCATCGGTATCTGTTGATAGTTGGATATCGTTAGAATCGTAAAACATAATCAGGTTACTCAGACCTAAGTATCCAGCAATTCTTCCTGCTCCTTGCGAAATTTCTTCCTGAACACCGCCGTCAGAAATAAATGTATATGTTTTGTGAGCCATCCATTCGCCAAATCGCTCAACTAAAAAACGCTCTGTTATGGCAGCGCCAACTGCCATGGTATGCCCTTGACCCAAAGGCCCTGATGTGTTTTCAACACCTTTGTTAATGTCTAATTCAGGATGCCCTGGAGTTGGGCTTCCCCATTGCCTGAAACCGGAAAGATCTTCCATTGAGTAAGTTCCAACTAATGAAAGTATGGAATAAAGCATTGGAGACATATGGCCGGGATCAAGGAAAAATCTATCCCTGTTGGCCCATGACATATCCGAAGGATCGAAGTTTAAAAATTCTGAGTAAAGTATTTGAATAAAATCTGCTCCGCCCATCGCACCTCCTGGATGCCCTGATTTTGCCTTTTCGACCATAGCTGCAGACAAAATTCTAATATTATCAGCTGCCCGGTTTGTGGTATCATTGTTCATAATAATTGTTTCCGATTTCTTATTGAAAAATTTTTGCAAATATACGATTATGCGCTTAAAAATCAGGAATTGTTTGAGGCAAGTTAACCGAAATAGCAAAGAAAAAAACCATGCATTTTTAACTCTTTTCTTATGAGCAACCCGGCATTCGTAATTTGAACTATGTCCTATGTCGAAACTATTTATAAATACCAAATACCTTAAAAGTCCAGGAACATTCATTAATTTTTAAAAGCAAAAATTTGCTATAGTGAATTGGTGAAAGTGAAACTTTAGTGATTATAAAAAATGCGTACTTTTTTAGTGAAAAAGCAGTAAAAAATATCAATCTATTGCTTGAAATTGCATCTTTTATTCAGTTAATGGATTCTAAATTATTTTCATAATGAGAGTATTGAGTTTAGTTTTTGCAATATTTCTTTTGTCACATATAAAAAGTATGTCACAAGAAATCCAGTGGGCAAATGAGGTGACGTTCCAATTCAATCAGTTTTCTGAAACATCATATTCGGCCAGTGAGGTATTAGGTGCACCTAATGCTGAACCCTATGGAGAGATGAGTGAAAAAGCCAACAAACTCAATGCCGAAAGCGGATATGGAACTATTTCACTTGCGTATGAAAACCCGCAGTATGTTAGTCAGGTTATCGTTGTAGAAAATTATTTACCGGGACGTGTAAGTAAAGTGATATTATATGATACAGAAGAAAAAGCATACACGATTTACGAATCAAATGGGCAAAAACTTGCACAGCCATTTAATGTAATGTCAATAAAAATAGACAAAACTCCATATCTGGTAAAGGGTGTGGCTGTCCACTTAAATACATATGTAAATAAAGGTTGGTCGCAAATTGATGCCGTAGGTATTTGTGAGGAAGAATTTAAGGGAGAGGTAATCCCGGGAGCATCTACTGCGGCAGTCTCCGTGGCGGAAGAAATAACATTCGTAGCAACTAAAGAAAGATT
Source organism: uncultured Roseivirgaceae bacterium (assembly GCA_964507705.1). Lineage (GTDB taxonomy): Bacteria > Bacteroidota > Bacteroidia > Cytophagales > Cyclobacteriaceae > JAAUQL01. The sequence goes on from CAZDRA010000009.1 coordinate 28,341, forward strand.
AAGCAATAATGTGAACACAAAATACCTTGAATCGAAGCCCGTCATTTCTCCTGATGGCAAAAGACTGTATTTCGCCAGGAAAAATAGCCCCAGCAATATGGGAGGGAAAAGAGATGATCAGGATGTATATGTTACAGATATGGTCGGGAAAGAGTGGTCTTATGCACATAATGTAGGTCGTCCGATAAATGATAAATTACCCAATGGAATTTGTTCGGTAAGTCCTGATGGCAATACAATAATGGTGATCAATGCCTACTTTGATGATGGCAATGTAGAAGATGGTGTCTCGGTATCCAGAAAAACTTCTTCGGGATGGAGCTTTCCTCAAAAGCAAGATATTGAAGATTATTATAACCTGAGTGAATATCAGGATTACTTCCAGTCCAATTCAGGTAAGGTTTTAATTTCGGCAGTTCAGAGAAATGACTCAAAAGGAGATCAGGATTTATATGTCAGCTTTAGAACAGGAGAAAACTCTTGGTCGAAACCAAAGAATCTTGGTTCTGCAATAAACACCAGGAAAGTAGAATTTGCGCCCTTCCTGGCCTCTGATAATAAAACATTATACTTCGCATCCAATGGTCATAGAGGGTTTGGAGAAAGCGATATATTTTATAGTAGAAGGATGGATGATACCTGGACAAATTGGAGTGTACCAACCAACATCGGGAAAGCAATAAATTCAATCAGTTGGGATGGTTACTACACCATCTCTGCCAAAGGTGATTTTGCCTATTTTGTTTCTACTGCTGGTGCGATGAATAAAGTTGATTTCAACCCGACCGATGAAGATATCTATAGAATTTCATTGGCAAAAGACGCCAAACCAGATCCGGTTGTTTTGATCAAGGGTCGAGTGATCAATTCGAAAACGAAAAAGCCTATAGAAGCAGATATTTTTTATGAAAGTTTGCCGCTGAAAGAAGAGGATGGCTTGGCAATTTCAAATCCCATAAATGGGAATTACACAATTGTACTACCAGTTGGAAAAAAATATGGATTTAGGGCTGAAGCCAAAGGATATATCGCTATCAGTCAGAATGAAGATTTTACAACTGTTACAGAATATAAAGAAATAGTAAGAGATTTGGTCTTGACACCTCTTGCTATTGGAGAGACGGTACAATTAAGCAATATTTTCTTTGTTCAGGGAAAAGCTGAGATGCTACCGGAATCAATTCCTGAATTAGAAAGATTGCTTTTGCTGCTCAAGGACAATCCTCCACTTGAGATTGAGCTTGGAGGACATACGGATAATCGCGGTTCTTCATCGGCAAATCTGCGGCTGTCTGAAACAAGAGCGATTTCGATCATGAACTATTTAATAGAAAATGGCATAGATAAAAAAAGGCTCAGAGCCAAAGGTTACGGAGGAATAAAACCAATCGCAAGCAATGCAGGTGCTGAGACAAGAAAAAAGAATAGAAGAGTTGAGATTAAGATTTTGAAGTTTTGAGTTGCTAAAATTAAGTTTCAATAATCAAATTGATGCAAAACGAATTAAAGATTGTATGCCAAATTAGTTTATTTTAATAGGGCCGGAGAAGGAATTTAAATCAAACTTAAAAAAGTTACATGTCAGCAACATATTATTCTTTTAGTTATAATGATTTGTGTATTTTTTTGATTTAATTTGAGTGTTGGAAAGCACATAGTTGACAACCATAATATTTTGAAAGTGGAAAAAGAAGATCCAAACCTGATAACCGTATTTATTTGTTTTTTAAGATCCGGATTAAGGTTTACGAGATACGATACAAACAATGTAGGTTTGGCTTTTATTGAAGAAATCAAAAAGCATAACCCAGATTTCAAGCCGGTAAAGGTTCAGCAAAAAGAGCGTGATCAAATATATACTGTCAATGCCTACCCAAAGGAGTTTGAGCAGTTGATTCTTTCTCTCATTGAAGAATACAGAAAAAAAAATAAGCTCGAATACCGATTAAAAAAGCCCAGATCAGGAGGAAATAGAGGAGGGTTTAATCGTGATAGCAGATCAGGGGGAAATAGACCGCAAAGAAGTTTTGGTGATCAATCTTCTCGGCAAGAAGGATACAGCAGGCCCAGAGACAATTCTAATGAAAATCGCGGGAATAGAGATGGCACTCATCGACCCAGAAGAGAGCAAGGTTTTGGCGACAATAGAAATACCGAACAAAATAGAGATTTCACTAATTCCCGCAATAAACCCAATGAGAATTTAGGGCCTCGTAGGCCTCGTCGAGAAAACAATGATTGAAATATATCAGTAATTACTTGTCTATAAACTGAATGTGGCGATTAAGACTTTCTTCTAAGGATATAATAGTTTCGGTACGTTCTATCCCTTCAATTTGTTGAATTTTGTCATGAAGAACATCTTTTAGGTGGTTGGTGTCCTTGCAATGCAATTTTATGAAAATATTATAATTTCCTGTTGTGTAATGTATTTTGACTACTTCGGGGATATTGTTTAGTCTTTTTATTACAGCATCATATAATGAGCTCTTTTCAAGATAAATTCCTAAAAAGGCAGTAATATCAAAACCCATTTTAGAGTAGTCCATTTTTAAGGTAGTGCCTTTTACTATCCCAATTTCTTCCATTTTTTTCATCCTCACATGTACCGTACCTCCGGATACGAAGACTTTTTTTGCCACTTCTGTATAGGGCATTTTTGCATCCTCAGTGAGAAGGGCAAGTATTTTTAGATCTACATTGTCAATATCATAATTTTTGCTCATTGCTTTCTATTTGATTGCATTTTTTGTAACCTTTTACCTTCAAAGGTATCAAAAATATAATTGTGCGAATGATAATATGAATTAATTTGAATAGTTCAGATTCAAAAAGTTGAAAGATAATTTATTAATAAATGGACGGTTATTGTTTTGCGGCAATTGATTTTATACTCTTTTTAAACAAATTAGATTAAAGTTCGTCTTTATTTCTATTGCTACTTATTTGTTTTTAAAAATAAAATTTTATTTTTGCACGATTATTTAGAAACATTAAAAATATGTACTGGACGTTAGAATTGGCTTCCTACTTGGAAGATGCACCGTGGCCTGCAACGAAGGACGAATTGATAGATTTCTCAATTCGATCAGGAGCTCCAATGGAAGTTGTGGAAAATTTACAAGAATTAGAGGATGATGGTCAGCCTTATGAAAACATTGAAGAAATATGGCCCGACTATCCTACGAAGGAGGACTTCTTTTTTAACGAAGACGAATATTAGCCGTATTCATCGTGGTAGTGGGTTAATTTCACTATCTTTTTTTTGTGCTTTTTAGTATGGCTTCGGCAAATAACAAATCATCGGGGGTAGTAATTTTTATATTTTCGTAACTACCTTCAAATAAGAAAATTTTTTCTCCATTTTTTTCTGCGACACTTGCATCATCTGTAATGCCTTTCGAATCTTGAATACTATTGTAGGCAGCTTTTATAGTTTTTGTCTTAAATGTTTGAGGCGTTTGTATTGATTTAAAATTATTTCGGTTTGCATTTGAGTTGCTTGAGCTATCAACATACCTAAGGCTTTCTTTAAGGGGCATAGACGCAATCGCATTTCCATGAACGCTTGCTAATTCAAATGATGCCGCAATTATCTCTGGTCGTATTAATGGCCGCACGCCATCGTGGATAGCCACTAAGCCATTATCATTGTTTATTGAGCTCAGGCCATTCTTTACTGATTGATACCTTGATATCCCACCATTGACTGCTATAATGTTTTCATCGAGATGATAGTCATCACAAATATTTTTCCACCTTTGAATATCATGAGATGGGATAACTACAATTATTTCAATATTTGAGGAATACTGAAGAAATGCTTTAACAGTACGATATAAAATAGGTTGATCGTTTAATTTCAGGAATTGTTTTGGGGTTTCATTTTGCATCCTGGATCCACTACCTCCAGCAACAATGATCGCATATTCTTTCATAAAAAAAAGCTTCATAAATGAAGCTTTAAATTAATTTATATTATCATCATAGCATCGCCATAACTGAAAAACTTATATTTTTCTTTTATAGCTGTTTGATAGGCATCCAGAATCAATTCATGGCCACCAAAGGCACATGCCATCATGAGTAATGTACTCTCAGGCATATGAAAATTAGTAATTAGTCTGTTACAAATTTTAAAATCATATGGAGGAAATATAAACTTGTCCGTCCAACCTTCACGTACTTTTAATCTTCCATTGGCTGAAACTGAAGACTCCAGTGCTCTCATAGGGGTGGTCCCTACAGCACATACTCTTTTTTTAGCGTCAAGAGTTCTATTTACAATTTTAACAGTTTCTTCACCTACGAAATAATTCTCCGAATCCATTTTATGCTTGGTGAGATCTTCGACATCTACTGGTCTGAAAGATCCCAATCCAATATGCAGGGTAATTGGCGTAATATCTGCGCCAAGGATTTCCATTCTTTTTACAAGCTGTTTTGTAAAATGCATACCTGCAGTTGGTGCAGCAACAGCCCCAATATTATCTGCAAAGATTGTTTGAAATCTTTCTCTATCCTCAGGTTCGGTTTCCCTATTTATATATTTTGGTAGCGGTGTTTCACCCAGCGAGTCTATCAGGTTTCTGAATTCTTCATCTGTACCATCAAATAAAAATCTTATGGTTCTGCCTCGAGATGTTGTATTGTCAATAACCTCAGCTATTAAATCATCCTCACCAAAATACAATTTATTTCCAACGCGGATCTTTCTGGCAGGATCTACAAGGACATCCCAAAGTTTCATTTCTTTATTTAGCTCTCTAAGTAAAAAAACCTCTATTTTCGCTCCGGTTTTTTCCTTGTGGCCAAATAGTCTTGCGGGAAATACTTTAGTGTCGTTGACAACAAGCGTATCACCTTCGTTGAAATAATCTATTATGTCTTTAAAGGTTTTATGCTCAATTTTACCGGAATCTTTATGAATGACCATAAGACGGGATTCATCCCTGTTTTCATCCGGATATAATGCTATGCAGCCAGTAGGCAAATCAAACTTGAATACAGAACGTTTCATATTTAATATTACAGTATTAAATAGTATAAGATATGTGAAAATTTAAAAGGCTGCAAAGTTAATAATTTGTTTGACTATAATTAGTTTTTTAACTTCTAATATTCACATTTATTTCGATATCCGTAGAAATATTAAATTGATGGTATTAATAGGCATTGATTATCAACATAATTAGCATAGAATAATCTTCGCTTAAAAAGTATAGCAAGAAAAAATTTCTGTATCCAACAATCTGAAAATGAATTTAATAAATGAGTTTTGATTAAAATAAGGCTAATTTTTGAAAGTTTTAGATTTGCGTGGAGCGCATTAACCCAAAATCTTCTTCGCACAATATTGTCATTAACTGGCGTCACCATAGGAATATTTGCCATAATTGCAGCCCTTACAGTTGTGGATTCGCTCCAATCAAATATAAAAAGCAGCTTATCATTCCTTGGAACAAATATGATTTACATAGAAAAATGGCCATATGATTTTTCCCCGAATCAGCCCTGGTGGGAATATCAAAAAAGACCCATGGCTACATTTAAGGAATATAAATATCTGGAAAGAAACTTGAAAAATGCTACCGGCATTTGTGTATTCGTGGTAAGTAGAGGGCGAGTTATTAAAAGAAAAAGTAACAGCATCAGCGGGATTAATTTAACGGGTGTAACCGATGGACATTTAGATCTCTATGATGTTAATTTGGAAAGGGGTCGTTTTTTTTCAGGGCGAGAGTTGGATTACGCAACCAATGTCGCATTGGTAGGCCACAAGGTCGAAAGCACACTTTTTCCATACGGTGATGCAATTGGGAATAAGGTTGTAATAAAGGGGTTGAAATATACCGTAATTGGAGTGATGAAAGAAAGTGGAGAAACTCTACTCAATACCCCAAATAGTGATGAAAGCGTATTGATCCCATTTGGGTCTTTTAAAAAACTTTTTTATACAGGAAAACGAAGAGGAGGATATGTTTTAATTGCAATAAAGGGAAAGGAAAATGACGTTGGCCTTATTGAGCTTGAAAATGAAGTAAGAGGACTATTGAGAAATTATCGAGGCCTCCGACCCAGAGAAAAAGATAACTTTGCGATAAATCGACCTGAAATGATAACCAATCAATTGCAAGGAATATTTGATGTGTTGACAATGGCAGGATGGTTTATAGGAATATTTTCTATACTTGTTGGCGCATTTGGTATCGCAAATATCATGTTTGTGACCGTTAGTGAAAGGACTGGTATTATCGGTATTCAGAAATCTTTAGGTGCGAAAAACTATTTTGTGCTTTATCAGTTTTTATTTGAAGCCATTTTTCTGAGCTTGATTGGCGGTGGCCTTGGATTATTGTTGGTTTATTTTGCTACATATATACCAATGGGCACCTTTGTTCTTACGTTGATGGTCAAAAATATTGTTCTTGGTTTGGGTATATCAACCTTTGTTGGTGTGGCGGCAGGTATCATTCCTGCACTGATGGCGGCAAGGTTAGACCCAGTAGTAGCAATCAGGGCAAATTGATCAATTGTTAAAAAAGTTCATAGTTCTCTCTATCCCTATGCTGCAAAAAGAAAGTGTGGCATCACCTGCGTTTTTAATAATAGATGGTATCTTTTCCATTTCATCTGTAGAAAATCTGCTCAACACAAAATCAACTTGTTTCCCTTTAGGATAGTCATTCCCTATGCCAATTCTCAACCTTGGATAATTATTGCCAATTGTTTCTTCGATATTCTTTAATCCATTGTGTCCAGCAGGGGAGCCTTTGGAACGCATTCGTATTTTTTCAAGGGGCAAAGCTATATCGTCTGTAATTACGAGAGTTTTTTCTATCGGAATTTTCAGTTGTTGCATCCAGTAATTGACTGCCTTCCCTGATAAGTTCATAAATGTGGATGGCTTTAATAAATAGATTTGCTTTCCTTTTTGCTTGAAACTAGCAATGCTTGCCAACTTCGAGATAGTAAAATTTGTTTTTGCAGAATCTGCAAGATGGTCAGCCACAAGGAAACCAATGTTGTGTCTGGTCAATTCGTATTCTGCACCTATATTTCCCAATCCAATTATTAAAAACTTCATGTTAGCCCAATTTATAAAATGTTAAAGTTTATAAACAAAAAAAATCCTGCTTAAGAATAAGCAGGATTTCCTTATAAAATATTTTTCTATTCTATTCTTTTGTTGATTCAGCAGCATCGCCACCTTCACCTTCTTCACCTTCTTCACCTTCTTCACCTTCTTCACCTTCCTCAGCAGCTTTAAGTGCTCTTGGTACTTCAACCGATGCGATGGTAATTCTTGGATCATTGATAATTTCAAATCCATCAGGTTCAATACTTGAAACTTTAATGGATTTCCCAAGATCCATATCACTAACATCAAGTGAAATTGCCTCCGGCATTTTGTCTGGTAAAGCTTTAATTTTTATTTTTCTCAGTTTCACCACCATAAGACCTCCTTGAATTATCCCTGGTGCTGTCCCTAAAAGCTTAACAGGAATATCCATCTTGATTTCCTTACCTTCATCTAATACAAGAAAATCTGCATGAAGAATGACCTCACTTACTGGATGAAATTGAATGTCTTGCAAAATCGCAGAGTGCTCTTCTCCTTCAATATTAATTTTTACAAAGGCAGCATCTGCCGTGTAAACTAATTCTCTGAAAAGGATCATTGGTACGCTGAAATGTACTTGTTCTTTTCCTCCATATAATACACATGGAACCTTACTTTCTCTTCTAAGCAGCTTTGCAGATGCTTTACCGAGATTTGCTCTTTTATACCCTATAATCTCAACTGTACGCATTGTTAATAATTTTTAATGAATAAATAATGAACTAATTGATTCGTTTGTGTGTGTTTTCCTTATTCCTTTAGCAAATAAGTTGGCTACACTCAATACTTTTATTTTTTTGCTTTCTTTACGAAGAGGAATTGTATCAGTAACAACTAATTCCTCTAAAGCCGAATTTTCTATGTTTTCATAAGCATTTCCTGATAGTATTGGATGTGTACAAATCGCTCTCACAGATCTGGCACCTTCTTCTTTCAGTACTATACTTGCTTTTGCGAGCGTTCCTCCTGTATCAACCAAGTCATCTACCAGTACAATATCTTTGTCAACAACATTACCAATCACTTGCATACTGGCAACCTCGTTCGCTCTTTTTCTGTATTTATCGATTACAACCATATCAACTTCGAAGTGCTTGGCAAAAGATCTTGCCCTTTTTGTTCCTCCTACATCCGGTGAGGCAATAAGCAGATTTTTAAGTTGCAGGCTTTTTACATAAGGAGCGAAAATATATGATCCATCCATATGATCAACAGGAATATCGAAAAAACCCTGGATTTGCCCAGCGTGCAAATCACACGTCATAATTCTGTTTGCTCCTGCTGCCGAAATAAGATTGGCTACCAATTTTGCCGCAATAGAAACTCTTGGTCTGTCCTTTCTGTCTTGCCTGGCATATCCAAAATATGGAATAACTACCGTGACATATTTTGCACTTGCTCTTTTAGCAGCGTCAATCATAAGAAGCAATTCCATCAGATTGTCAGAAGGCGCAAATGTTGAGTTGATTAAAAAGACGTCACATCCTCTTACCGATTCCTTGTAATAAGGAGACATTTCACCATCACTAAATTTTTGGATTTCTATTTCGCCTAAAGGTTTACCGTACTCATGGGCAATTTTCTTGGCTAAATAAAGTGAATTGGTACCTGAGAAAATTTTAGCCTTTGACATAGGAGACTTTTTGATAGTTTTAAAATAAAATTCCCGAATAAATTCGGGAATTGTTGTTGTCCCACTAGGGCTCGAACCTAGACTCTTCTGGACCAAAACCAGACGTGTTGCCAGTTACACCATGGGACAATTTACTTGCCTTAAATTTTCGAGGTACAAAGATATGACAATTATTTAATTTTATACAAGCGTCATTTAATTTTTGAATTAAAAATATTTATGACCACGCCGGATATTTGATTGATAGATGAATTTAGTTCCCTTGCCATTGGTAGATATCTAATCAGGATATAAAAAAATAAAGTCGCTACAATACTGTCTATAGCTATTTCAAAAATAAAATTATCCAAATCAGGTAGAATAATAACAATAATATAAACAATAGCAGCATAGCCCAAGGCAACGATGTATTGGAGATTGTATGGGTTATATCCAAACTTTAATTTTATAAAAATAAACTTTGTGAAATTAAAAATAAATATGGCCAGCAAGGAGGCAATGGCAGCACCGGTCATCCCATAGGTTGGAATCAAAAGAAAATTAAAAATAATGATAAGTAAAACCAGGGTGATTAAAAATACAGTCGTCATTTTATAGTATTTAGAGTAGGTTATAATCGAGTCATTATTGCCAGCCCCCATTTTCAAAAGATTCGCTATTCCAATAAATACAATGACAAACTTGCCTTCCTCATATGACTTTGGGATAATATTGAAGACGTTTTCTAAATTGACCAAAAGCCCAAGAAGTATTAATACTCCTATGAGAAATAAATTTGATGTGCTTTTATAATATATGTCTTTGACGGTTTCCAAGTCCTCTTCCTTAAAAGCTTTGGCAATTAGTGTTGGTGCAATTTTATTAAGTGCCTTGGAGGGAATGAGGACCAGTGTGCCAAAATAAAATGTGATAGCATATATTCCCACAGCTGTAGAATTCATATACATATTTACCATTATGGTATCTATTTGTAAAATAGCTATGTTGCTAAAGCTATTTAGTAAGCCAAACAATCCTACGCTTGCCATGGACTGCAAGAGTGATTTTTTAAGAAAACGGGTTTTTATTTTTAAGTCAAACTCATTGTGCCTGATGAGGTGAATGAGTATAAGAAGAGTGGGCAGACATATGGAAACGACATAATAATACACATATTGATTAAAGTCAAAAAAATGAAATAAGACCAAAAGGAGTCCGATTAACACCAATATTCGCTGCACAAAATCCCTCAGAAAAACACCGTAGGAAGCACGATACAACGCATTGTTATAAGCATCAAAAAGTGCATAATAAATCTGAAAAATTGTGAGCGGGATGATGAGGAAAAAGTAGCGGGCAAATTCTGGAGATTTATCGAAATTGTTTTGAATAATCGCTGGCTTTATACTCAAAATAACAGCCAGGGCTATAAATAAGCCAAAGGTTCCTACGAGGACAGAAAGCCCTAAAAACCCATTGAAATGATTTTCCTTTTTGTTGATAAAATGAGGAAGGAACCGGATTGTTATAGTGCTAAATCCCAGAATCCCCAGACTAACAAATAGCGCAGCATAGGATTGTAATAGTTTCAAGGTTCCGATTTCGCCCCCAGTCAATATGTTTGGTGCAATCAATCCTGTGGAAATAAATCCGATAATCGTACCGATATAAATTAATACTGAAGACTGAAAAGCTTGCCTTTTTATTATTCCCAAATCCTGATAGGCTTTTATTATAATCCCAAAGAATGAAATAAAATTTATAATAATAAAATTTAAAGTCAATTACCAATTACATGAGCATGTTGGTTTCAATTTTTCAGGTCTATACTATCGTTCTTTAATAAAATATAAGAGCTGGCCCATCATCGAGATTTTATTCCATGAGTACAATATAATAGCCGTTTAAAGTAAAAATCAGACTCCCATATAATTGTTGAATTCATTTAGTTGCATATGCAAGTAAAAGGTATTGTTTTATTAATTTTGCAAACCGAAACATCTTATAAAAATAATCTTATGATTGATATTGATGAAACGATGTTGCCGTGGATAGGGAAGTCGATGAAGGTGATCGATTATTTTATCATGGATCGATTTGCAGAGAAAGGCATTGGTCTTACAAAAGTTCAATGGCTTTTATTGAAAATACTGATCAGAAAGAATGGAACATCGCAACACGAACTTGCTTTTCTTACAAATCGAGATAAAGCCTCCCTGACAAGGCTAATCACTACAATGGAGAATAAAAATTTGGTAGCAAGAATTTCGTCAAAAACCGACAACAGAAAAAAACATATTTATATCACCAGATTCGGAGAGAAGATATTCGATCAGACAATGCCTATTGTTGGAGAAATAATAGATGAGATGCAAAAAGGAATATCAAAAGAAGAGCGGATGCTCACCATTGGGGTGTTGAAAAAAATGATGAACAATATCAAGTCGGAAGATTTGGTTGCAATAGAAACTAAATAAAATTATGAGAAAATATATCACTATTTTCATTGGAATATTGTTGATTGCTTTTGCGGTGTATGTCATGAGGGAATTGGCAAATACTGAAAAAAGACACAGACCAAAAAAAGAAAAAGTAGCTCCGGCAGTTTTTATTGAGGAGATTAAAAATCATAGTGTTCAGGTTTCAGTTCTGGAGAGTGGAAGACTGATAGCAAAAAATAGAATCGAGATTTTTGCTGAGGTTCAAGGCGTAATGGAGCCGACCAGAAAGGAGTTTAAACCCGGAGTGCATTATCGAAAAGGGGAGACTATTGTAAGCATCAGAAACGATGATTTTTATGCAAATCTCCAGGCACAAAAGAGTAACCTTCAAAACCTTATTACTGCTATTCTACCAGATCTTCGTCTTGATTATCCAGATGCCTATAAAAAATGGGATGATTACATCAGAAAATTTGATATGGAGAAACCCATACCACCTTTACCAAAACCTACTTCTGATAAAGAGAAATTTTTTGTAACTGGCAGAAATATTTTCACCACATATTATAATACAAAAAATATGGAGATAGTATTGAGTAAGTACAATCTCCAGGCACAATACAATGGGATTCTTGTTGATGCCCTGGTGACACCCGGAACACTGGTAAGGCCCGGCCAAAAGCTAGGTGAATTTATAGATCCTTCAGTTTACGAAATGGTAGTTTCGGTTAATAAAACCATTTTACCTTCCTTAAAAGTTGGAAAGAAAGTAATTATAAGAGATACAGAAAATCATAGCAAGAAATGGAATGGTAAGATAATAAGAATCAATGGCAAAGTTGATCGCTCAACGCAGACAGTAAAAGTTTTTGTTGAGCTGCGTGGAGAAGAACTAAAAGAAGGAATGTATCTCGAAGCCATTATGAATGGGCAAGCCATTGAAAATGCCATTGAAATATCCAGAAATTTATTGGTAGATGAATCTAATATTTATGTTGTTCAGAACAACACATTGCAATTGGTGACGGTAGATCCGGTATTTTTCAATGAAAAAACGGTAATCGTTCGGGGGCTTGAAAATGGACAGAAGATGATTTCAAAAAATGTGCCTGGAGCGTATTCAGGTATGGAGGTCAAGATTTATCAGGGAGGAGAGAATGAGTGAATGAGTGAATGATAAAATGAGAAAATGAGTGAATGCCTGCCTTAGCTAAAACCTTGGTTTGGCAAGATGCACAAATGATAATAAAAGCTAAAAATTTAACCATATATGATCAACATAAAACGTTTGCCCATTTAAGCATTTTCCTATGAATTCATTTCTTCAAAAAAGAATTACGTGTAACCATATTATAAAATGAGAAAAATAATTGCATACTTTATAAAATATCCAGTAGCAGGAAACGTGATCGTATTGGCTTTTGTAGTGCTTGGGTTTGCTGGGGTATCTACACTCAATTCCTCGTTTTTCCCATTAAGTGAATCACGCTTTATAAATATTAGTGTAGCCTACCCAGGTGCTTCGCCGCAGGAGATGGAGGAAGGAATTGTTTTAAAAATAGAAGACAACATAAGAGGGCTAATTGGAATTGATCGATTTACATCGACTTCATCAGAAAATTCTGCTCAAATCGTAGTAGAAGTACTCAAAGGCTATGATGTGGATGTTGTCATGCAAGACTTAAAAAATGCAGTTGATAAAGTTCCCTCATATCCTGTAGGCATGGAACCTCCTGTAATCTCAAAAACAATATTTAGAACAGAAGCAGTTTCGATGGCGCTGCATGGTGAAAATATACCTCTGTTGTCTTTGAAGCAAATGGCCCGAGATGTAGAAACTGATTTACGCGCTATTGACGGCATTTCGCAAGTTGAAGTTAGTGGATATCCGGAAGAGGAGATTGAGATTGCGGTTGACGAAAATAAATTAAGAGCTTATAATCTCACATTTGCCGAAATAGCCAATGCGATATCCGGCACTAATATTTTGGTTACAGGTGGAAAGATCAAAACAACCACTGAAGAATTTTTGATTCGCGTAAGCAATCGTGCTTACTATGGTGTAGAGTTGGATCATTTGATTATAAAATCTGATGAATCCGGTAACAAGGTGAGGTTAATTGATGTGGCCACTGTCAGCGATAAATGGTCAGAAAACCCCAACAGATCCTATTTTAATAGAAGGCCTTCAGTCACCATAAGTGTGAGCACGACAAACTCTGAGGATTTGATTTCTGTAGCCGAATTAACCAAAGAGTATATAGAAATATTTAATCAGACACATTCCAACGTGCGAATTGATGTAACCAGAGATTCTTCCATCACCATCGTAGAAAGGACCAAATTGCTCTTGAAAAATGGAGGGCAGGGAATACTATTGGTACTGTTTTTTCTGGCATTATTTCTCAAGCCAAGGCTTGCTTTTTGGGTAGCATTTGGAATTCCTATTTCCTTTTTTGGGATGTTTATTTTTGCAGATATGATGGGTGTCACCATCAACGTGCTGTCCTTGTTTGGCATGATCATCGTCATTGGTATATTGGTTGATGATGGGATTGTGATTGCTGAAAACATTTATTACCATTATGAAAAGGGGAAAAATCCGGTACAGGCAGCCCTAGATGGAACAATGGAAGTGATTGTCCCGATTACATCTGCAGTCATTACCACCATCGTGGCTTTTTCTACATTCTTTTTCCTTGACGGTAGAATAGGGGAGATGTTTCCCGAAGTTTCTATTATTGTTTTACTCACTTTAGGTGTTTCACTGGTAGAAGCATTAATTATTCTCCCTTCACATGTAGCACATTCAAAAGCGCTCCTAAAAAACCAAAAGACGTATTTCTTCAATCGATACGCCGACAAATTTATATCCTGGATGAGAGATACACTTTATGGGCCTTACCTCAAGTATTTCTTAAAAAATAAATTCCTGGGGTTTGCCATACCTATTGCCATACTTGCCGTGACCTTGGGGTCAATGAGTGGAGGTATCATCAGGTTTACATTTTTCCCATCAATAGCCAGCGACAGGGTATCTGTCATACTAAAAATGCCACAGGGAACAAATGAAAGATTTACTGATTCGCTGATTTCTAAAATTGAAAAAAAAGCGTGGCTTGTCAATGAAGATTTCTCGAAGAGACGAGACGGTAAGCAGGTCATTCAAAATATTGTAAAAAGAATAGGACCCGGCACATCGAATGCATCATTAAATATTAACCTACTTCCCGGTGAAGAGAGAGAATTACCTTCATATTTAATTTCTACTGCTTTGGATGAAAAGGTAGGTGTGCTTCATGGCATCGAGAGTGTTGAATTCGGATCGGGTGGGCATTTTGGAGGAAGGCCTATATCGGTATCTTTGATAGGTAACGATATTGATGAATTAAAAGGTGCCAAGGATATTTTAAAATCTGCTTTGTCTGCCAATTCCTTGTTGAAAGATGTTGGTGACAATGACCCTGCAGGCATCAAGGAAATTGAAATCAAATTGAAAGAAAGTGCCTATCCTCTTGGGTTTACACTTGGTGATGTGATCAGGCAGGTAAGGAGCGGATTTTTTGGTCTGCAAGTGCAAAGGTTCCAGCGAAGAAGAGATGAAATAAGGGTTTGGGTAAGATACGATAGGGAGGCCAGAAGCTCAATTAGTAACCTGGATAATATGCGAATAGTAAGCCCTTCCGGACAGCGTGTTCCCTTGAGTGAAATTGCCTCCTATAAGATTGCCAGGGGAGAAATATCCATCAATCATCTCGATGGTAGACGTGAAATCCGTGTGGATGCAGACCTTAAAGATCCCAGTAGTAGTGCTACGGAGATTATGGGCAATATCAAGCAGGAACTAATGGGTGTGATCCGGGCAGAATATCCTTCTGTCACCGCATCATTTGAAGGGCAAAGCCGTACTGCAGACAAAGCTTCCAACTCGGTAAAATTGGTGTTGCCCATCATTGTTTTTATGATATATGTGATCATTACTTTTACTTTCAGGTCGTTCAGTCAGCCGCTTATGTTAATTTTAATGATACCCTTCAGTTTAATTGGTGTCGCCTGGGGACACTGGATTCATGGGCTACAGATAAATATCTTATCGTACCTGGGAATTATTGCACTCGTAGGTATTGTGGTAAATGATGGTCTGGTACTCATTGAAAAATTCAATGGCTTTCTTAGAGATGGTTTGAAATTTAACGATGCATTATTTGAGGCAGGTAAATCGAGATTTAGAGCCATATTTCTCACATCACTCACCACTATTGCAGGATTGTCTCCATTAATATTTGAAAAAAGCATGCAGGCGCAATTCCTGATCCCTATGGCAGTTTCTATAGCTTATGGAATTGGCTTCGCAACGATTTTGACATTAGTGATGCTGCCTTTGATGCTCTCTCTGGGAAATAATATACAAGTCAATTTCAAATGGCTTATTAGCGGAACCAAGCCATCAAAAGAAGAAGTAGAAAGTGCGATTATCGAACAAAAAGTTGAACAAAATGAGTTTGTATAAATATTTATTTTTAATTCCATTGTCTTTGACGTTCAACGCTTTTGGGCAGGATTCTTTATTGTCTAAGCAAGTTGCAGTAGATATTGCGCTTGAAAATAACTATGATATCCGCATAGCCGAAGGAAATGTAGAAAGCGCAGAGAATAGTGCCAGTATTTATAATAGTGGTTATTTGCCATCGGTTTCGGCTTCCGGTGGGGTAAATTATAATGTAAGTAACACGAATGCAAAATATCAGAATGGCTCTGAACAGGAAGTTCGGGGAGCTCAGACATCTTCATACAATGGTTCTGTTGCATTGAATTATACCGTATTTAACGGACTTGGAAGAAGGTATAATTTTAAGAGTTTAAAGGAGAATTTTAGCCTGACAGAATTGCAAGCCAGGCAAGTGGTTGAAAATTCGATATTGAACTTGTTTATTGTTTATTACGAAGTGGCTCGACTTACCCAAAATGTCAACAGCCAGATAGAAACATTTGAGATATCCAAAAGAAGATTGTTGCGTGCCAAATATGGGTATGACTATGGACAGAATACACAGTTGGATGTGCTAAATGCGGAAGTAGATTTTAATAATGACAGCATCAGCTATCTGAACTTGCGGCAAGAACTTGAGAATGTAAAGCGTGATTTGAACGTGTTATTGGGTAGGGATGTCAATGTATTTTTCGAAGTTGATACAACAATAAGTTATATGGAGGGATTAGATTTTGAAGAATTAATGGGTCATGCTTTGGATAATAATGTGCTGGTGCTTCAAAATCAAGGATTATTGAAAACAGCAGAATATGATGTCAATATTAGTAAGTCGGCACTAATCCCAAACATAGGTTTGAGCGCTGCCTATAACTATAATAATCGTATCAATGATCCAACGGCGTTCTTTAGTCAATCAACTTCATTGGGCCCCACTTTTAATGCAAATTTGTCATGGAATGTTTTTGATGGAGGAAGCACCAAAGTAAGGATTCAAAATTCTAAAATTGCTGTTCTAAATCAGCAGATTAGTATAAAACAAACCAAGCAGGTGTTGCAAAGGAATGTAAACAACGCCTGGGGGATTTACCAAAATTCCTTGTTCGTGTTACATGCCGAAATGAAAAATCTTCAGACAAATCAGCGAAACTTTGAGCGTACCTTGGAGCAACAAAAGCTTGGACAAATCACATCTATTGAATTTCGTCAGGCACAGCTTAATTTGCTAAATGCACAATTGAACTTTAATCAGGCAAAATACTCAGCCAAAACAGCCGAACTTGCCCTGCTGCAATTGAGTGGCGATTTGATGTTGGCACAGTTTTAATGGTCCATCTTTCCATCTCCATCTTTGTCAAAGTTATATGCAAAGCTATAATCGCAGAGTCAAACACTTTTCGGTGGATAAAATCAGTGGTCCGTGACGCTTTTCAGGGGATAAAAATAACGACATGTAACACTTTTAGGTGGATAAAATCAGTGATCTATGACACTTTTTGGTGGATAAAACTTTATATTTAGCCCACATTATTGGAGATGAAATATGAAACGGACATTATATTATCACCTTTTAGACTGGAAAAGCAGCAAAAACCGCAAACCGCTTTTGCTTCAGGGGGCCCGTCAGGTTGGTAAAACTTACCTTATAAATAGATTTGGGAAAAATGAATATTCAAATTATATCTATTTGAATTTTGAACAAAATTCGGATTTGAAAACGTTGTTTGAAGGTAATCTGGCTCCTGAAAATATAATCAACAATATAAGTCTGTATACAGGACGAAAAATAATTCCAAAAGACACATTAATTTTTTTTGATGAAGTACAAGCCGCTCCTGAAGCGATAACATCATTAAAATATTTCTATGAGCAAGCCCCTGGATTTCATATCATATCTGCGGGATCATTGCTAGGAGTTGTAGTTGGCAAGAAAAGTAGCTTTTCTGTGGGTATGGTTAATTTTATGACGATGTATCCCTTAAGTTTTTTAGAATACCTTAATGCCTTTGGTGAGAAATTATTGGCGGAAAACCTGATGAATATAAAAAAGCCGGAATCATTACCGGGTCTTTTGCACGAAAAATTACTTAAGCATTTAAAAATGTATCTTTTTTTGGGAGGTATGCCGGAGGTTTTACAGGCTTATAAAAGTGAAAGAGATATTGCGTTAGCAAGAAAAATTCAAAATGAAATACTGGAAGCCTACCAAAGGGATTTCTCGAAATATACGGATGGGTCACAGGCAATAAAGACTTCCGAACTGTGGCAGTCCATACCATATCAACTATCTAAAGAAAATAAAAAATTCAAATATAGCGATGTGCGCAGAAAAGCAAGGGCGTCAACTTTCGAACAAACAATTGAATGGTTGAAAAAAGCTGGCTTAATACATTTAGCATATAATATCAGTGTGCCGAAAATCCCTATCTCAGGATATACCGATTATTCAAAATTTAAAGTTTATATGCTCGATACTGGTTTGCTGGGCGCAATGCTCAAACTTTCTTCAGATATTATCACTAAGCCAAACGAACTTTTTTCGGAATATAATGGCGCATTCATTGAAAACTTTATTGCTCAGGAGCTTATGGTTAGTGGGAGTAAAGAATTGTTTTATTGGACGTCGAAAAGTGAGGCGGAAGTTGATTTTATACTGCAATTAAAAGACAAAATTTACCCCATAGAAGTAAAAAGCGGTGCAAGTAAAAATATTAAAAGTTTGAGAAGTTATGCTGATAAATATAAACCGAAAACTATTTTCAGGACTTCGCCGAGAAATTTTATACGGGATAAGGATTTTATAAATGTCCCACTTTATGCGGTATGCTCCATTGAAAATATTTTAGGGTAGTTTATTAATTTCCTTCCTTACGCATGTCTTGTGACGCTGATAAATTTAATCAAGCAAAATACCCAGCCAAAACAGCCGAGCTTGCCCTGCTGCGATTGCGTGACAACTTGATGCTGGCGCAGTTTTAATACATCTTCTTGTAGCGGACTTTAGGTCTCGTTCCTTCTTCCTTTCGTCCTTGACTTTTCCCTATTAGCTTGTTCCTTCCACCTTATTCAGGCAACATCACTTTCTGCTCTTTGGGTATTGGCGATATGTATGGTTTTCCACCGGTGCTTTTCAGAAAATAATCTTTTGCCTCTGTTCTCAATGTTTCGTTAGTGAAAAGATCAATGGCGGTTAGGGTAAGCACCTTGGTAGCTACAACTGCTCCTTTATAAGCAGCCAAAGTTCCATGGCTTGCAGAAGTAGCCCAGCTATGCCATGGTACATCATAAGGAGCTGTGGCAATTCGAAATCCAACGGTTGGAGTAATAAAGCTTACTTCTGCTACATCAGTGGAGCCTCCATTAGCTAATTTATCCTTCCAGTCAGGTGGAATATTTTTAATATCTGTTAGAAATCCTATTTCTTCCTTCTTAGTATTTCTTTGCAATTTCTTAGCCCATGATTGCTCTTCTTCAGTAAATTTCGGTGGGCCAATTAATTTTAGATTATTATCCACTGCAAGGATCAATGGTTCATTCAGATTATATTTATGAACGCCCGTGATTAGAGTTGTTTTAAAAGTGGTTGATGTACCCATAGCTGCACCCTCAGCAATTTTCAAAATTCTATCGTATAATTTTTTAACATTGCCTCTGGAGGTATCTCTTACAAAATACCACACTTTAGCATATTCAGGAACCACATTGGGAGCTTCGCCTCCATTGGGAATTACATAATGAATTCTGGTGGTTGGGTAAACATGTTCCCTCATGAGATTTACGCCATAATTCATCAACTCTACAGCATCCAAAGCACTTCTGCCATTCCAGGGATCGGCGGCGCCATGAGCAGCCTGTCCATAAAACTCCACCTGAAAGTTGTTCATAGCTAACCATTTCCCATATCCTGCCTTTGTTTCATCACCGGGATGCCACTCCAATACGGCATCTAAATCATCAAAAACACCCTCTTTTGCCATATACACTTTGCCAACCAAAGTTTCTTCTGCCGGAGTTCCGAAAAGCTTTATTGTCCCTTGAATATTTTTTTTTGTTAAAATCCTCTTTATAGCAATGGCAGCATTTACACAAGCAGACCCGAAAAGATTATGACCACAACCTTGTCCATTTCTTACACCATCTTCTCTGGCCTCACGAAAAGGCACATTAGCATTTCCTACTCCTGCAAGGGCATCGTATTCCGCTAAAATCCCAATAGCAGGATTTCCACTACCAAAGGTAGCCACAAAAGCTGTTGGCATTCCGGCAACATTTTTTTCAATAGAAAACCCTTCTTTTTCCAGTACTTCAATGAGCAATTGAGAAGAATTTTTTTCAAGCAATGCGGTTTCAGAATAATCCCAAAGAGTCTGGCAAATCTCATGAATTTGGGGAGATAGTTTTTCAACTTCATCAAGCCCCGCTTGTTTTAACTTGGTGAGCTTTTGACCAGTGCAGAAGTCCTGGATAAAGAGGAGTGTAAAAAGTAATAAGGCGATTTTTAATTGATTAATTTTCATAGTGAGTAAGTTGAATGCTTTATGTTAACAATACAATATTACCAATTTGAGATTGCTCTGTTATTATTTAGTTATAAATATTTCTATCAATGTTCAGAATCTTTAAAACTTTATTGCTATTTTTTTTTAACATTATTAATCATCTTGCGCTTGCCAATAATTTATAACCTTATCTTATGCTCATGTCTAACATTTCTAAAAATACACTAATATTTATTCTTGTCAATTTCATTTGTAGCATCGGGTATGCCCAAGTATCTACCGCTGAGAAGCTGGACCCAAACATGGCCCTGAAAAAAGCCGATGCGGATGGAATAGTATGGTATGACCCCAGATCAGCACCTTTCGATTTGGTAGGGTTTGAATGGATAAACCAAGATACAGTTTACAGGAGATTACCTATTCATTCTGACTGGGAGATTAGAGAAGCTGTTGATCAGTTGGCAAATCATACTGCCGGAGGACAGGTCAGGTTCAGCACCAACAGTAAAAAAATATTGATAAAGGTAGAAATCAGGGAGCGGTCGGGGATGTATCACATGCCGGCAACCGGGCAAAGTGGATTTGATTTATATGTGAATGATAATGGGATACAGAGATATTTAAAGACCACCAGATTTGCAATTGACACCACCAGATACCAGGTAGAACTTTTTAATGCGGACGAGACACAGTCCCGCGCTTTTACGCTTAATTTCCCACTGTACAATGGGGTTAATTCGGTATTGATTGGCGTGGAGGAAGGTGCGATTGTCGAAGCGCCTTTGCCATTTAAAAACGAGAATAAATTTGTTATTTATGGTACCTCCATTACTCAGGGAGGTTGTGTATCCAGACCGGGGATGGCCTATTCCAATATCATCAGCCGCAAATTGGACGCACAGTTTGTTAACCTGGGATTTTCTGGAAATGGGAGAGGAGAGCCGGAATTGGCACATTTGATTAATCAAATCTCCGATATCGGTTTTATTATTTTAGATTATGAAGCCAATGCGAGTGGAACTATCCAAAATACTATAGGACCTTTTATTGAAATTATACGAGAGAAATACAGGGAAATTCCAATATTGATTATGTCAAAGATGCGCTATGCCTCTGCTGTTGATGGCAGCAAAGCTTATGAAACATTAATGTCGAATAGAGATTTTCAAAAGAACCTGGTGGAAAAGAGAAATGCGGATGGGGATGATAATATTTATTTCCTGGATGGATCTACCGTACTAGGAGATGATTATTTTGAATGCACAGTTGATGGTAGCCATCCTTCTGATTTGGGATCTTACCGAATAGCGAATGCACTATTGGGATCTATTGATGAGATATTGAAAAAGTAATGTAAATACCCTGAAGGAAAAGATGACTCTATCTCTCTGTCGCAAAGTCAGTGAATCAGCACAAAAAAGAATTCAAGGTTTTTATCAGTATTTACTTTCTTTCAAGTCACTTTTTAGAGCCTGGTGAAGTATGAATTTGGAGCGTGTTAACTTCAGCTTAAGAATCTGCATAAGACCATGATCAGAATTCAGTAAATCCTTTCTGCCAGTTATTGGCATTTAAGGCAATAATGTCCATCTTCGATTTTCCAATGGTCGATATTAAAAATTATACTATGACTGGTATTTCAAAAACAATCTTCGTTTTTATTTTAGTCATTTTCATGGATGCGGCAGGAGTAGCGCAAGAATCTTTAATTCCCCAGAAGGATACCAAAACAGCTATAAAAAAGGACGATAATAATGAAATCAAATGGTATGACCCAAGATCAACGCCTCTGGAACTTAATGGATTTGAATGGATAAAACAAGATTCTGTCTATAGGAGATTGCCTTTACACCCCGATTGGGAAATCAGAGAGGCTGTTGATCGTCTGGCCAACAGAACTGCCGGAGGGCAGATCAGGTTCAGAACCGACAGCAAAAATGTTTATATAAAAGTAGAGCTGGAAGTAAAGTCGGGTAATAGCCGCATATCGGCTAACGGTCAAAGCGGATTTGATATTTATATTATGGAAAATGGGGTTAATAGGTATTTAAAGACTGCAGGAGTTCCTATTGACTCCATCCGGTACAATGCAAGGCTTTTTAGTTCGAATCAAACTAAAATGCGTGATTTCACGATCAATTTCCCGCCATTTAACGGCGTGGCTTCTGTGATGGTCGGCTTATATCAAGATGCTAAAGTGGAGGCACCGTTGCCATTTGGTAACACCAACAAATTCGTTATCTATGGCACTTCCATTACCCAGGGAGGATTCGTATCCAGGCCCGGCATGTTGTATTCCAATATCATTAGCCGCAAATTAGATGCACAATTTGTAAATCTGGGATTTTCAGGAAATGGTAGGGGAGAGCCCGAATTGGCACATTTGATTACTCAAATCCCTGATGTAGATTTTATTATTTTAGATTATGAAGCCAATGCAAATCATACCATCCAGGAAAACATAGGGCCATTTGTGAGCATACTGAGAGAAAAGCATCCTGAAACGCCAATTTTGATTATGTCAAAAACACGCTATACCGCTGCTCAGGAAGGTAGTGAAATGTATGAGACTTTAATGTCTAACAGAAATTTTCAAAAGAACCTGGTAGAGGAGCGAAAAGAAAATGGCGATAGCAATATCTATTTTTTGGATGGTTCTGAAATTTATGGAGATGATTATTTTGAGTGCACTGTCGATGGTAAGCACCCTAATGACTTGGGGGCTTATAGAATAGCCAATGCTTTAATAAAATCTATTAGAGATATATTGAAGAATTAATGTTGCTTCTGCGGATAAATTATTCGAGATGCTCTGCAATACATTACCGTAAAATATTCTCCTAATTAAATTGAAGTTCGTTACTCTCCTCCGAATTACTCGCTAGAGGACTCGGAGGATTGACACCAAAAAATAATTTCCTAAACATCTCTTCCAGATTGATCATTATCATTCATTACATGCTCTAAATCAAATGAAGTAGATTCAGAACTCAGTAAAGTGGAAATATTATTGAATATAAATCGCAGACTAAATTTTTAAAACACACTTAAAAAAAGTGTCCTTTTTCCATGAAATTGAAAGATTGACGCCAGATAATTTAACCGCATAAATACTTTCCTGCATTTGAGCAATCTCTATTGTTCATGGAATTTTAGTGCTTTATTGAGTTCTGTAACTACTTGTATCCCTTACGAAAAACGCCCACAATAAATTAGAGAAATCATAAAACTTCCATGATTTTTCACAAGTTTTCCACACCTGCAAAACACCTCATTACTAGCTGTAAACCAACTTTATAAGGCCCATCATGTCTCAAATTGTAAAGTGAGACGCCTTGGTCCTTTATTTTTCATAACATTTTCTGAAACTGTCGTTTAAGCAACTGTGGGAGACGAAAAGTGAGAGAAAGAAATAGAAAAGGAAGAACTTACTTTAAACCGATTAGAAAAGACTACCGAACGATAGTGAGGTTTAGTTCAACAGCAGGTTCTTTATCTCTGCATCGAAGTCGGCGAAACAATTTTCACCAAAATCGGTTTAGTTCAGCAGTGAGTTTTTTCTCTCCTTTATGAGGGTGAAAAAATGAATTTTTAAAACTCGCCTAAAATATTAGTTTGGATGTATTTACAATTTAAAATTACTCATTATGGAAAATAAAAAAACAAATCAGAAATCTCCTGACACCCCGGATACTCAGGTACAAAATAATGATACAATTAACGAAACCATAGTTGACAATCAACAAATAAAAACTTCTTTTAAAAAGTTTCGTGATTGGAAGGTGTTTTATAAAATCGGAGGTATGTTCTTAATTCTTCTGATTTTAATATTATTAACCTTTGCTTCAACTAAATATTATCAAAGCATTGAAAACAAAGCCGCCAAAATTATTATTGATGTTGCCGGAAGAAACAGGATGCTTTCTCAAAAAATAGCAGCTATTGCCGAACAAATAGTAAGAGCTGATGCAGTAGAAGGAGAACAATCTGCTGCAATAAGTGCTCTAGTTCGAACAATTGATCTGCATGATAAATCATTATATATATTAAAAAATGGTGGACTTCCACCTGAAATAGCGACAAACATTGAATTGCCACCTGCACCCGAAATTGTTATGCCTGTTTTAGAAGAAGTTGAAGAACTGTGGGCGGAATATAAAAAAAATGCAGAAATAATTATTAAAGCGATCAAAGTAAGGGAAGCATCACGGTTTATTGGTGATAATTATTCAAAAATGCTTAGAAGTGATAACGAATTGGTTAAAGCTTATGTAAACAGCACTGAACTAAAAAAGAATGTAGATCCACACACACTTGGAAATATTGTTAATCTCGCAGGCAGGAACAGAATGCTTTCTCAAAGAATAGGTCTTGCTTCTCAAAGGATTTTTAGAGGCCATACAGAAGACAGGAAAATATTGTCCGATGCTATTAAACTGCATCATAAATCATTAATTATTCTAAAAGAAGGAGGCGTCCCCCCCGAAATGGGTAGCGGGGAGCATTTACCACTACACCCTCATCCATTCTTCCAACTTTGCTTAAAGCGGAAGAATTATGGTTAGAGTATAAAGAAAATGCAGAAATTTTATTAGCTAACACCGACATCCAGCGTGCAATAACATTTATTGGAGATAATTATTCAGAAATTCTTGACCGAGACCAGGCACTCGTCCAGACATATCTAAAATATATTGATAAAAATAAAATGGAACATGAGACTAGGTTAAATAGTGTGTTGTTCATAATATTGTTCTTAAATGTATTGGTAGTAGGTATAGGAGTTTGGATAATGTGGAGATTTATTATCCAACCACTTGGTAATGTTTCAAATGCTTCAGAAGCGATATCTATCGGAGATTTGTCACAAGTAATTACATACAAAAGCGATGATGAAGTTGGCAAAGTTGCAAGTTCAATAAATAAATTAACAGATAATTTGAAACAAGCTGCCAGTTTTGCTACGAATATTGGAGAAGGCAATTTTGATTCTGACTTTAAACCTACCAGCGATCGGGATGGATTGGGAATTGCATTAACAAATATGCGCAATAAGTTAATAAATGTAGCAGCAGAAGATAATAAAAGAAATTGGGCTACCAAAGGGCTGGCAAAATTTGGCGAAATATTGCGTTCTGGTAATAATGATATCGAAAAAATCAGTGATGAAATTGTTTCCAGTCTTGTCAAATACCTCAATGCAAACCAAGGCAGCTTGTTCATTGTAAATAATGAAGACCCCGATAACCCATTTTTGGAACTTAATGCATGTTATGCATGGGATAAGAAAAAACATTATGAAGATAAAATTGAAATAGGTCAGGGTTTAGCCGGAAGAGCATGGCAGGAAGGAGATACTATTTATATGACCGATGTTCCTGATAATTATGTTAATATAACTTCAGGTATTGGAAATGCCAACCCGAGAAGTATTATTATTGTACCTCTTAAAATAAATGAAGAAATATTTGGAATAATTGAAATCGCTTCTTTTAAAGAATATAAAGATTACGAAATTGAATTTATTGAAAAATTATCCGAAAGCATTGCCTCAACAATATCATCAGTTAGAGCAAACGAACAAACAAAAAATCTACTGGAAGAATCACAGCAGATGACAGAAGAATTGAGGGCACAAGAAGAGGAAATGAGACAAAATACAGAAGAACTGCAAGCTACACAAGAAGAACTAAACAGAAATACAATAACTCTGGAAAAAGAAATTGAAACAAAACAAAAAGAAATTGAAAGACTGATAAAAAAATAAAAATCCAGCATCAATAACAGAAACAGGACATACAAAAAACTTTGAAGATTTAATCGTGTTTTGCACTATCCACGGTACAATAACAAAACTCAAAACAGAATAAGACTAACAGCCTTCAACTCATAGCATACAAATGCAAAAATGCTTTTGCTCCCCTCCGAGTCACTCGATAGAGGACTCGGAGGATGTGAATGCATTAATAAAATCTTTTAAAGAGAAATTGAAGAAGTAAGGGTCTGTGGATGGAATAGATTTATTGTCGATATAGATTTCATCCTCCATATTGCACTCCTGAATTTTCAATACATTACCGTGAAAAAGCCTCTGATTACATTGAGTTCATTTCGTGGTTCATTGAGTTTTAGTTGATAGAAGTATGTGCCGGATGGGATCAAATTTCCATTTGCCTTACCATCCCAGTTGTTCTGATAATTGTTGAAACTTTCTATCATTTTCCCATATCGATTGTAAATGGTCAGCTCACTTTGAGGATAAAGCTCAATTCTATCAAAGGTCAGGTATTGATTATATTCGTCCTCATTGGGAGTAAAGAAATTGTACGTGTGTATCGCAGGCACATAATCTACGCATGTTTCATTTGACCAGGAAGATGATTTATTTCCACCATTTTCGATTCCTCTTATTCTATAGCAAAAATCAAAGCCGTCATAATTATAAGGATAGATCATTTCATTTCCATTAGACTGGTCAATGATCTCATAATTTCCATTATCCACTTTTTTCCAAACCTCATAGTGTTGCACGCCGTTTTGCCAGTTGATGTAATTGTTCCAATTGATTTGTGTACTGGAGTCCGTTTCAATTTCTAAGGCGCTAAGAAAAATATTATTATGAATCAAGGACCTGACGGTGTTGGCGCAATTGTAGTTTGTTTCTACTTTGTATTGATATATCGTGGTGTCTGATGGTCTTTGCCGGTCGATAAAATCAGTAGCGGATAGAGGAAATGTACTTGTCAATTCCCAGGATAAATTTTCCGGATATATTTGTCTTCGCAATAAGCTTACAGGCTGTTGATAGTTGGATGAACCACTATATTCCCAGGCAATGTGCAAGTTGCTGTTGCTAGAGGTATCGTTGCTGATATATAGCATTTCCAATTCAGGTTTTTCGATTTCCACGAACTCAGTACCCACTCCTGTGTTCTGACAAACAGTTCCTGTATATGCGCTAATGCTCAAACTATAGTAGGCATTGCATAGATATACATGAACCGTATCATCATTTCGCGGAATGCTGTCAATCGCATGACCGTCACCAAAATTCCAGCTATAAAAATTAAATGCTGGGTCAGCTTCTATACGAATAGATATGGAGTCACCATTAAAATACTTTTTGTCAGGCATCACAATGGTCATGTCTTCATCCGGTGCTCTTTCGATAAAGACGGTCAGGGTATCTGACCATCCGGAGCAAATATCATCTATTGTCGAACTCTCTTCAAACCAAAGTTTGCCTATTCCGGGACCACTCCAAGAAACTTGGGCAATGTTATTTCCTTGTCCGGAAACTATATCTCCAAAATCCGTTTTCCAGTCATATATTGATCCATTTGCCAGATATGCTTCATATTCAATTTCACTCGCCAGATCGGAGCAAAGCGTATCTTTTCCAAACGGGGCCGATGGTTCTAATTGAATATTAATTTTTACATTTAGTATCAAGGTATCTCCATAGCATCCCATATAATTTCGGGGAAGTAATTTTATAAATGCCTCACTATTTGTTGGTCCCCAATCAACCAATACATGCTCTGTAAATCTGTCATTTGTTATTGTGCCTCCGTCAACAAACCACTCATAAGTATTCCTTGAGTCTCCAAGGGCCCTATATTCAACCTGGCTAACATTTGGGCAAACCGATCTTGGCCCGTAAATATCAATTTTTGGTTTTATTACATAAATATATTTAATGGAGGTTTCTTGTGAGGAACATGCTCCTTGCGAAGTGTTGGCGGTAACTTTTACAGGGAAAACACCTTCATAATCAAAGCTGTGAAGCACGGTCTTTCCGGTTGCGAAATTTCCATCACCAAAATCCCAATCAAAGAAAATGAAACTTGAATCTGCTTCGACAGAAAATTCTACCGGATCGCCAATGCAGGTACTGTCTTTTCTAATGGTAAGATCAGATCCCGGCTCACCTGATTCTATTTTCAAGTTAAGGTTTTGAAGGCTTACACCGGTTGCATAACCAAACGATTCGATGTTGCCATACCCATAGACATTAGCAATAAATCCATCATCGGACCCAATGGTGTGATTACCGGGCTCAATATCGATCTGAGCAAACGAATAATCTCCGTTGCCGGACACTGGACTAAACAGACTTGAAATATTGGCTCCATCCAAAATTGTGTTGTCAACTCCACTTGCAGGAACAATCACATCTAAATAATATCTATCGACGACAGTAATCTCCAAGGCATTAAAGGTGACTTTTTTCAATCGCTGCTCCAGAGGGCTCAGCATGATAAAAAAAGGATCGGCCGGCACACGATCACAGGATTGACTCCTGCTGAACTGTCCGATGGAAAGTGGCTTGTTCGATTTGAAATACGCAGTACTGCTGATGGTAAAACTCCTGAACTCCCCGGCATTCAGCATATATTCCTGGTTATTATTTATAGTAAAGGTTGTGGAATCTTCAGCTGCTAAAACTTTAAATAAATCACCGCCAATCCTAGTTTTATAAGGTATGGAGATAAACTCTTTTCCCCAGGTATTTACAGGAAACATTTGCTCGTAAAGATTGTCTTGTGCACCGGCACAACCGCCAACTCTCGTCCATTCGTTACCCCCATATACGGCAAAGTTTTTGCAATCTCCCTGAGCCGAATTGATGGTTTCAATTTTTGTCCCTGTTAAATCGAAGTTGGATTGTAATTGATAAGTTTGACCCTCATTCAATGTAATCTGAAATGGAAAATCTGCCAGTTTGCCATCTGTTGTCAATACGCTTGGAATGATATTCAATTCCGTCTGATCTGATATGGCGACAATCAATATTTCAGCATATAGCGAAGGGCCACCACCGTTGGCTTCCATGTGAGCCATGGCAATGTACTCTTTCCCCAGCGAGATAGAAGGTAGCACAACGGTAGCATCAGAGCTAAAGGATCTTTTGTTGAGTGCATAGACGTTCACATTATTTTCTGCAGAAATATGAATTCCTCTATTGGCAATGATTCCACTACCGCGATTCATGCCATAACTGGTAGGTACTGTTACTTTTGCTGTGATACCAGGATAGGCGACAAATGAAGCTGACCAGCTGTAGTAAGGCAATTCAACTATCCCGCTGGTAGTATCTGTAGTACTTATGTAAATCTCCAAATCAATTTGGGAAGTTTCATGATTTTCCATAAAACCCAGCCAAAAGTCCTTGCCCTCAGTACTCACATTTTGTGCATGGAGAGAAATAAAGAAGGTGGGGATATAAAAAATTATAAGGAATAGAAAGTAGTTTTTCTTCATATAATATTAAATCCTGATGTTTCGCACTTCTACTGATTACGTAAAAAGTAAGCATTTTAAGGAATTAGTAGAAATCACATAAATCTACACAACATTGCTTTTACTTAGATGTAAAATTTCTTCAAAGGTTTAATCGGACTCTGTTAAAAATAATCATCATTCATCCTCCACAATCCCCGCACCTGTTGCGGGGTCTGTTAGCTAATATCCTCAAAATCCCATATACACAGACCAAACCAACAAAAAGTAACTGCCAATTCTTTTTACAATTCCATGAAAATTGAATGCTTTTTCTTCTTGCAGAGATTCTTGCAGATAGCCAACAGATGCCCCGCCACGGCGGACAGGCGGAACGCTGAAATTAATTCAGCGCAGGCAGGTCCGGCAATTTAAATCCAATTACTTCCCATTCTATCATCATTTTCATAAATTCATTTTGTGGAGTCAAAAATTATTGGATACCGGGGCATTGCAAATAAGGAATGTGTTATCATTTCAGGTCACGCATTTGAAAAACACAAGGTTCGTGATGTGCATCCACGTCATGGAAAACGCAAAAACCTAAAGCAAACCATTAGACGTTTCAGAGCAAAGCCATTAAAATGGACATCCATTGATGTGAGCCTAAACGGAACTACAAAAAAAGTGCGAACAGACAACAGCGGTTTTTTTACATGTGAATTATCACATAACCTTAAAGATACAGGTTGGTATGATTACGAATTGTATTGGAAAAGAAACGATATGAGATTTACCAGTGAATTTTATTTATCTGATGAGCATGAGACAGGCGTCATTTCTGATATTGACGATACACTTTTGGTTTCGCATAGCACTAGGTTGATTAGGAAGTTGGCATTGCAGCTTTTTAGAAATGCACATACCAGAAAGACCATTCCGTTTATCCATAATTGGCATTCCTATATCAAAGATCTGAACGATACTTCCGATCCAAAGGATTTTTTTTATGTATCCAATAGCGAATGGAATTTGTATGATTTTTTATTGGACTTCTTCACTATTAATGAATTGCCAAAAGGGGTTTTCTTTTTACAGAATTTAAAGAAAGGCATTAAAGACTTGATTTCTTCAGGTAAAGTGCACGAAAATCACAAGCAAAATAGTATTGAGTTTCTATTGCGTTTTTATCCCAATAAGAAATTTATCCTGATAGGCGATAATGGGCAAAAAGATATGGAGGTTTACTACGAAATAGTCTTAAAATTCCATGATCGCATCAAAGGAGTAATGATTCGGAAATTACCATATATCAAAAATGACCATAAGATTCAAAGTTTTAAAACGCGCATTAATCATTTTGATATTCCTTTCTTAATCTTTCAATAACGGCATGTGCAAAAGTATTAGTGAACAAAAATGCATTATATTTTCGTTTTGCAATTTACTCTATCTAAGCAAAATAGCGATTCAAGTTATTACCCAAACCGCTATTGTTTTTATGCCTTCATTGGAAGTAGTTTTATAACTTATATCTTGATTATTCTAAATCAAAACGATCAAGGGTCATTACTTTTGTCCAAGCACTAATAAAGTCATTTACAAATTTTTCTTTGGCATCATCACTGGCATAAACTTCTGCTAACGCTCTTAACTCCGAGTTAGAACCAAAAATCAAGTCTGCCCTGGTTGCGGTCCACTTCACTTGGTTGGTTTCTCTGTTTTTTCCCTCAAACTCAAGTTTATCATCAGATGTGGCTTTCCATACAATACCCATGTCTAAAAGGTTTACAAAGAAATCATTGGTCAAAGAACCTGGATTTGAAGTAAATATTCCATGTTTTGATCCATCAAAATTTACATCAAGGACACGCATGCCTCCTAAAAGCACTGTCATTTCAGGAGCTGAAAGGGATAATAATTGAGCCTTGTCAATGAGCAATTCTTCTGTTGAAATGGTGTATTCCTTTTTTTGATAATTGCGAAAACCATCAGCCATTGGCTCTAGAACCCCCATGCTTTCAATATCTGTTTGCTCTTGTGTAGCATCTGTTCGGCCAGGCGTGAATGGGATCACAATTGTGTTCCCCGCTTTTTTAGCAGCCTTTTCTATTGCAGCATTGCCTCCTAAGACAATCAAGTCAGCCATTGAAACTTTTTTATTACCCGATTTAGAATTGAAATCTTTTTGGATAAGCTCATATACTTCTAAAACCTTTTTAAGTTGTTTAGGATTGTTGCATTCCCAATTTACTTGTGGCTCTAGTCTGATACGTGCTCCATTTGTACCACCTCTTCTGTCAGAAATTCTGAATGTAGATGCAGAAGCCCAAGCAGTAGAGATTAATCCACTTGATGTTAAACCGGATTTTAAGATTTCTGTCTTTAATGTTTTAATGTCTTTAGCATCTATTAATTTGTGGTCAACAGCAGGAATTGGGTCTTGCCAGATGAATTCTTCTGTTGGTATTTCAGGGCCTATGTATAATGATTTTGGCCCCAAATCACGATGTGTGAGTTTGAACCAAGCACGAGCAAATGCAGCATCAAACTCTAACGGGTTTTCTAGAAATCTTTTAGAAATTTTCTCGTAAGAGGGGTCGAAGCGCAATGAAAGATCTGTTGTAAGCATTGTAGGCCTGTGTCTTTTTTCTGGATCAAAGGCATCTGGAAAGATTTCAGGAGTATCTTTAGCTACCCATTGGTGAGCCCCACCAGGACTTTTTGTTAATTCCCATTCATTATTAAATAGCATGGTTAAAAAAGCATGGCTCCATTTTGTAGGAGTAGGAGTCCAGATAACTTCTAATCCCGATGTGATTGCATCTTTTCCTTTTCCTGTTCCATAATCGCTTTCCCACCCAAGCCCTTGTTTTTCTATTTCTGCTGCTTCAGGGTTGGCTCCTAGATGATCTCCACTTGCTGCGCCATGTGTTTTACCAAATGTATGGCCGCCGGCTATCAATGCTACTGTTTCTTCATCGTTCATGCCCATTCGACCAAATGTTTCACGAATATCTATAGCCGCAGCAACAGGGTCAGGGTTTCCATTGGGTCCTTCTGGATTAACATAAATTAATCCCATTTGTACTGCGGCAAGAGGTTTTTCTAAATCTCTATCTTTTGAGTAACGTTTATCATCTAGCCATTTTTTTTCAGATCCCCAATAAACGTTATTTGCCGGCTCCCAAACATCTTCTCTACCTCCTGCAAAACCGATAGTTTTTAATCCCATAGATTCTATCGCAACGTTACCAGTCAATATCATTAAGTCTGCCCAAGAAATTTTTTTGCCATATTTTTGTTTGATTGGCCAAAGTAACCTTCTGGCTTTATCCAAATTGGCATTGTCCGGCCAACTATTTAGTGGAGCAAAACGTTGTTGTCCCTCTCGCGACCCACCTCTGCCATCACCTGTACGATAGGTTCCTGCACTGTGCC
Source organism: uncultured Roseivirgaceae bacterium (assembly GCA_964507705.1). Taxonomy (GTDB): domain Bacteria; phylum Bacteroidota; class Bacteroidia; order Cytophagales; family Cyclobacteriaceae; genus JAAUQL01. Next base: position 61,168 of record CAZDRA010000009.1, read on the forward strand.
ATGCCATGCGAATAAAGAATGGTCCGTAATGACCATAATCTGCTGGCCACCAGTCTTGCGAATCTGTCATCAAATCCTTTAAATCCTTTTTTAATGCCTGATAATCTAAACTATTAAACTCCTTTTTATAATCGAATGATTCTCCCATTGGATCAGATATTGAGCTGTTTTGTCGAAGCACACTCAAGTCAAGTTGATTAGGCCACCATTCTTTGTTAGTAGTGCCCTCTCCTTTAATAATTTGTCCGCTTGATTTACCTTTATCGAAACCAAAAGGACATTCACCTTTTTTTTCCATTTCTTGTTCGTTTTTGTTGTTGCAGGAAGCAAGTATTAGTAAACTAGCTCCTATTAATAATTTTATTTTCATTATTGTTTCTATTTGTTATCGCAACAAAGATACAAGACAAATATTATTTATAAAAACTATATTATAAATGTTAATATTGATGTTGTAGATATTTAATATATTTGTACTATTATGAATATTCAACAATTTCAGTATGTGTTAGCTGTAGTGGATTTGAAAAATTTTGAAGCTGCTGCGGAAAGGTGTTTTGTCACTCAATCAACGCTAAGTACAATGATTGGTCGTTTTGAAAACGAGATAGGTATGAAGATATTCAATCGAAAAACAAAACCAGTTTCAATCACTCCGGAAGGGGAACTAATTATAAGTAGGTTACGAATAGTGCTCAATGAAATTGAATCGCTTAAGAATGTGATCCAAGAGCTTAAAGGGGAGATGGTTGGAGAATTGAAGGTTGGTATTATTCCTACAATTGCTCCTTATCTTCTACCTTTGTTTTTAACTGAGTTTGCTAGCAGGTTTCCTAAGGTAAATATTATTGTAATAGAGATGACTACTGCTCAAATACAGGAAGCTTTAAAGATAAGAACGCTAGATATTGGTTTGCTTGCAATACCATTGGATGATGATGAGCTGGTAGAGCAAGAGTTGTATTCGGAGCCATTTTTGGTATATGATTGTAGAGAGGGAAAAAGCGAATCAAAAATTTCAGTAGATAATTTAGATTATTCCAAACTGTGGCTTTTGCAAGAAGGACATTGTTTACGCGCCCAAGTATATCAAATTTGTGAGATGTCCAACCAGAATCCAAAAAGTAATATAAACTTTGAATTTGAATCAGGGTCAATGGATAGTTTATTGCGTTTTACCAAAGCTAGTAAAGGTGTTACAATAATACCGTATCTAGGTTCGTTCGATTTTCCTATGGAGGAGCAAGGGAACTTAGTTGAGTTTGAGCACCCAATACCTGTACGCTCAGTTGGTCTGTTAACACACAAATATTTTGTGAAAAAGCAAATATTGAAGGTGCTTCAAGAAGTTATACAACAATCGGTTTCAGATAAAATTCCTGTGAGCGATAACCTTAAAGTGATAAGACCGACTTAAATTACTGCCTACTATTTTATATGCGATTAAAATTTAAATTAAGTGAATTTCAAACAAATGTTGTCGAAGCATATTAGCTGCTGTACAACTTCTACGATCTAATTATTAATAATTATCCAACTATCAAATTTTATTACGCTACAGTTCTTGAATATTTCAAGATTAAGATTGATCTTTGCGGCGTCAAAAAAATGGACCTTATTTTTAAATTAAGGTGTCAAAAACCATAGTCATGAAAGTAAGTCAAATACGATCAGTTGAGGAAATTAAAATTAATAAATTTGATACCCCATCAAGTTTCATATCAACATTTTCCTCGAGAACATTATTAGCCTCCTGCTCGCAAGTATTTGGTTTTAGACAGTCAGCTTGTTGTTGTTAGTCTGCCTAATTCATCCCAAGACCTCAATATTTTATTCATATAATTATAAGTACAAATGTCAAGAGTATATAATTTTTCTGCAGGGCCTGCCACCTTACCGGTAGAAGTGCTTGAAAAAGCGCAAAAAGAATTGCTGAATTTTCAAGGTGCCGGCATGTCGGTAATGGAAATGAGCCACAGGTCATCGGAATATATGGCGATTTTTAATGGTGCGATCGAAAAATTGAAGTCCTTGATGTCGGTTCCTGACAATTATAAAATATTGTTCTTGCATGGAGGAGCATCAAGCCAATTTGGTATGATACCTTTAAATTTGTTTTCTGAAAAGAGAAAAGCAGATTACGTAAATACTGGGGCGTGGTCAAAGAAAGCCATTGCCGAAGCCAAAAGATATGGAACAATAAATGTCGTTGCTTCATCAGAGGACAAGACATTTAATTATATCCCCGAATTATCTAAAGATATGTTTGATCCTGAAGCTGATTATGTACATATCACTACCAACAACACCATTTATGGCACTACTTTTCCATCACTTCCGGATGTGGGAAATGTGCCACTAGTAGGAGATATGTCTTCCAATATCTTGTCACAGGAATATGATATGTCGAAATTTGGATTAATCTATGCCGGAGCTCAAAAAAATATTGGTCCTGCTGGCTTAGCCATAGTTATTGTTAGGGAAGATCTTGCCGGTAGTGAGCTGGATATTTGTCCTAAAATGTTTAACTACAAAACGCATATCGATAATGGATCCATGTTTAATACACCACCAACTTATGCTGTTTACATGGCAGGTTTGGTTTTTGAATGGTTGCTGGAAAGAGGAGGGGTTGCTGCAATGCAAAAAATTAATGAAGAAAAGGCAGGTTGGATATATGACTTCCTGGATAATTCAGCACTTTTTAGTGGAACAGCCCAGGTGGCTTCAAGATCTACAATGAACATTCCTTTTGTAACGACCAGTGAAGAATTGGATGTTAAGTTTATAAAAGAAGCTGGTCAACTTGGCCTGAAGACTTTAAAAGGGCACAGGTCAGTTGGTGGCATGAGAGCCAGCATCTACAATGCCATGCCAACGGAAGGCGTGAAGGCGCTTGTCGATTTTATGAAAGACTTTGAATTGAAAAATAAATAATATTATACCGATAAATACATCATGTTTAGGATACAAACATTAAATAAAATTGCCGCAATAGGTTTGCAAAGATTTCCGATGGATCAATATGAAGTGGCATCTGAGTTTTCATCACCTGATGCTGTTTTAGTAAGAAGTGCAAAAATGCATGATATGGAACTTTCGCCATCATTGAAAGCCATAGGCAGGGCCGGTGCCGGAGTAAATAACATTCCCTTGGATAAATGCACCGAAAACGGTATTGTGGTTTTTAATACACCTGGTGCCAACGCCAATGCGGTAAAAGAATTGGTTATCGCTTCCATGCTTTTGTCAAGTAGAAACTTGGTAGAGGGTATCAATTGGGGATCGACATTAATTGGTAAAGGTGATGATGTACCTAAGTTGGTAGAAAAAGGGAAGTCAGATTTTGTGGGTCCGGAACTGTACGGTAAAACACTCGGAGTTATTGGACTGGGAGCAATAGGCATGTTGGTTGCAAATGCCGGCGAGGCGCTTGGTATGCGCGTTGTGGGATTTGATCCATACATTTCCATAGATTCAGCCTGGGCACTATCCAAAAATGTTGAGAAAGCTACTAGTCTAGATCATTTGTTGAGTGAGGCAGATTATATCAGTTTGCACATACCATTGTTAGATTCTACCAAAGGATTTATCGATGCCTCAAAATTGGCAACAATGAAAGACGGGGTTAGAATTATGAATTTTGCCAGAGGAGGACTTGTAAATAAAGAAGATCTGTTTGCTGCATTTGAAAACAACAAAGTTGCTTCATTTATTACTGATTTTCCTGATGAGGAATTATTAAAACACGACAAAGTGATTGGTATTCCGCACCTTGGCGCATCTACTCCCGAGTCGGAATCCAATTGTGCCGTAATGGTAGTTGACCAGGTAAGGGATTTTATGGAGAATGGAAATATTAAAAACTCTGTTAATTTTCCAAACACCGGAATGGCAAGAAATGGCGGATTCAGACTGATCATTGCCAACAAGAACATTCCTAAGATGGTCGGAAATATAACCTCGGTACTTGCAGATGAGGACATCAATATTGCCGATATGTTGAACAAACACAGAGGAGATATTGCCTATAATATTATCGACTTGGATCATGAAATATCGGAAGACCAAGTTCAGAAAATAAGAAATATTGAAGGGGTAATTATGGTGAGGGTATTGCCTCCTGTAAATTAATTTACGAATAAAAAAGAAATATTGTGGCTATAATAAAAGCATTTCGAGGGTGGAGACCTTCAAAGGATAAAGTACAAAATGTTGCTAGTAGGCCGTATGACGTACTAAATACAGATGAAGCGAGGAAAGAAGTCGAGGGAAACCCGGCATCGTTTTTACATGTTGTAAAACCAGAAATTTGTTTTCCGGCAGGTCAGGATCCTTATGCTCCTGAAATTTATAAAAAAGCTGGAGAAAAATTTCAAGAGTTTATTAATGAAGGTCTGTTTTCTCAAGATGAGAAAGAAAGCATTTACATCTATAGACTTACCATGAATGGGAAATCGCAAGCAGGGATTGTCGCCGCAGCGGCGATTGACGACTATTTTAATGATGTGATAAAAAAGCATGAATTGACCAGACCCGACAAGGAGGCAGATAGAAAAAAGCATGTGAGGATTTCTGAGATGAACGCCGAGCCGGTGTTCTTTGCCTATCCGGCGATGGATTCTTTAGATAATATTGTCAATGAAATTACTGAAGGTGAGGCAGAATATGATTTTGTTGCAAAAGATGGCGTGAGGCACGAGCTATGGGTGGTCAATGATCAAAAATCAAAAAATATAATTGAGGAATTTGCCAAGCTACCGGCAACTTATGTCGCCGATGGTCATCACAGGACTGCTGCGGGGGCTTTGGTTGGTCAGGATTTACGAAAGGAACGTCCTGACTTTTCCGGCGATGAGCCATTCAACTATTTTTTGGCGGTTCATTTTCCCGACAATCAATTGACCATCATAGATTATAATCGTGTTGTAAAAGACCTTAATGGTTTGTCAAAAGAAGATTTTATAGAAAAGTTAAATGCTGGGTTTGATGTAGCTCTGGTTGGAAAAACCGAGTACAAGCCTTCAAAACTCCATGATTTTGGAATGTACATAGAAGGGGAGTGGTATTCACTCAAGGCAAAGGACGGAACCTTTGATGATGCTGATCCTATCGGAGTGCTTGATGTGACTATTTTATCAAATCAGATTTTGGATCCATTATTGAATATTGTTGATCTAAGAACAGATAAACGAATAGATTTTGTCGGAGGAATCAGAGGATTGGGCGAGCTAAAAAAAAGAGTGGATAGCGGCGAGATGAAAGTGGCCTTTGCATTATTCCCGGTTTCGATGCAACAATTAATTGATATTGCTGATAGCGGTAAAATTATGCCTCCAAAGACAACATGGTTTGAACCAAAACTAAGAAGTGGGTTATTTGTGCATAGTTTGAAATAATGACATTTCAGGACAAGTATTTCGACTTCATTGACCATCTTGATTTCCCCAAGGAAATCCCACATGAAGTTGAAATACTTAATCCTTTTAAAAACCCAGAGACCTACTCCCTTTCACAATCATTCTACAAAAAGTATTACAGCGACAATAACACCCGCTTGTTTCTTATTGGCATCAATCCCGGTAGGTTTGGTGCTGGGTTAACGGGTGTGCCTTTCACGGATCCCATCCGGCTACAATCTGAATGCGGAATTGCCAATGATCTTTTAAAAAGGCAAGAGCTGTCTTCGGTATTTGTTTATGAAATGATCAATGCATTTGGCGGTGTCGATGCATTTTATTCAAAAGTTTTTTTTACGAGCGTATCACCCCTGGGTTTTGTGAAGGATGGGGTAAACCTCAATTACTATGATATTCCTCAGGTGCGAGAATTTTTAGAATCTGTAATGGTAAAGTCATTGCAACAACAAATAGAAATTGGTGGAGAGCGAAAAGTAGCATTCTCTATGGGAAAAGGACAGAATTACAAATACTTAAGCTATCTCAACAAGAAGTACCAACTTTTTGAAAGGATAGAACATTTGCCGCATCCACGTTGGATAATGCAATATCGATTGAAACGTAAGCAAGAGTTTTTGGATGAATATGTGCAGAAAATTTCTACAGCAATTAAATTATAATTCCTTTTATTTGTTCTGTAATTATTCAATATAAATAACTTGAAACCAATCCTGACTACCGCAGTTAGGCATACGAGGCTATAATTTATTTCCTCACACTTATTTAACTATAAAAATAGAAAACATGAAAAAGATACTAATTGCCGATAAACTTGCACCTGTAGCTGTAGAAGCTCTGAAATCGATGCATTTTTCAATCACTAGTCTTCCAGATTTGACAGCCGAGCAAATTCCAGATGAGATCGGTGATCATGAAATATTGATTGTCCGATCTACCAAAGTAACAAAAGAGGCAATTGATGCCGCTTCTGCATTGTCTTTGATTATACGTGCAGGTGCTGGGGTGAATAATATTGATCTTGAAGAAGCCAGCAACAGGGGAATTCATGTTGCGAATTGTCCGGGTAAAAACAGTGATGCAGTTGCTGAACTCGCCATTGGCTTGTTGATTGCTGCTGACAGACGTATTGCTTTTGCTGCCAGTGATATGAAAAATGGCACATGGAAGAAAAAAGAGTATGGCAATGCGCGCGGTTTGAAAGGTCGTGTTTTGGGTATAATTGGGATAGGAACTATTGGGAAAGGAGTAATCAAGCGTGCTTTGGCCTTTGATATGCAGGTAGTAGGCTGGTCGAGGAGTTTGACCCCGGAAGCTGCAGAGCAGTTGGGCATCGAATATGCGGCTTCACCTCAGGAGGTAGCAGCACAGGCAGATGCCATCACCTTACATCTGGCTAGTGCCAAAGAGACCAAACATTTGGTAAATGAGTCTTTTTTAAATAAGATGAAAGATGGCGCAATTCTCGTCAATACGGCCAGGGGCGAGGTGGTAGATACCAAAGCACTCAAGTCAGCAATTCTGGAGAAAGGTATTCGTGTAGCACTTGATGTTTTTGAGGGTGAGCCAAAGGGAGGCGTTGCGGATTTCAACGATGTTGAATTGGCAGCTTTGGTAACTTGTACACCTCATATTGGCGCTTCCACCGACCAGTCAACTGAAGCAATAGCCTCTGAAGTAGTGCGAATAATTGAAGCATACAATAAAACCGGAATGCCCCTTCATGTAGTGAATATCAGGAAAAAAACGGTGAGTAAGTATAATCTGGTGGTCAGACATTACAACAAGGTAGGCGTACTGGCAGGAGTGCTACATAAGCTAAAAGACCAAGGGATCAATGTGGAAGAAATGCAAAATACAATTTTTAGCAGTGGCACTACTGCCACCTGTGCCCTTAAATTGGATAGCCGGCCGTCAAAAGAAATCATTGAAATACTCAATCTCGAAAAAGATATTATTTATGTTGAATTGAATTAATTCAAAGTCTTATGTCGGGTACCGGATACTTGATGTTGGTAACGATTAGTTTGTAACGACAGTGAGATTTTATAGATGAGTATGTTCAAAAAATATCGTCGGCATTAAAACTTTAGCGAAATACTTTTGTTTAAACTGAATAGATAAATAATGAAAGAAATTACAAAAACGTATTCCAAGGATGATCTTGTTGTAAAATGGCAACCTCACAAATGTACACACTCCGCCATTTGTTTTCATGGACTACCGATGGTCTTTGATCCTCGCAAAAGACCTTGGGTAAATATTGAAGGTGCATCGAAAGAAGAAATTGCTAATCAGGTAGGCAAATGTCCATCGAGTGCTTTGTCACTACAAATGGATGAGAAGGTGTAATGCTTTAATGCCACTTCTTGGGAAGAATATTTATTTAGTTTTCCTGTGCTTGTCTCCGTATGATCTCTAAATATTTTGGAACTCAAATTTTATTAGGTGTATATGCACCAATTCCCGCCATAACCATCTTCTTTTTTACGATAAAATGATTATCTTTTGACTTTTATATATTAACCGAAAAACCTAGGGAATCTTCGATAATAATGTTTAATTAAAAAGAGCAATAATGGGTTTAATAGTTAATTGAAAATCGTATCCAATTTAAAAATTATCTAAGCATGAGAAAAGTAACTTTAATTTCCTTGGTAGCAATATCTATTCTGCTAATTGTCCAATCAGTTATGGCAGAAGTAAAACTTCCAGCCATCGTTTCTTCCAATATGGTCTTGCAGCGCAATACTACTATCACACTTTGGGGGTGGGCCGATCCTGATGAAAAAATTTCCATTGAAGCCTCATGGTTAAAAGAAGCAATGAATGTAAAAGCGGACAGCAAGGGAAATTGGCGTATTGAAGCAAAAACCACTGATAGTAAAGATCCTCAAACTATTAAAATCACCAGCAAGACTTCAGACATGAATCTGGAAAATATACTATTTGGTGAAGTATGGTTATGTTCCGGGCAATCCAATATGCAACAGCCACTCACAGGATATACCGGGCAACCAACTTTTGGGTCTATAATGGCGATAGCAAATTCTAATAATTCAAATTTACGCCTATTTTCAGTTGATAATGTTGGTTCAAAAACTCCACTAAAGGATATTGAAAAATATTCGAGCTGGAAGGCAGCATCTCCAGAAAATGTATCTGGATTTAGTGCAGTAGCTTATTTTTTTGGTAAGCAACTACAAGAGATTTTAGATGTGCCGGTGGGCATGATACACACATCTTGGGGCGGTAGTTCAGTTCAGGCCTGGATAAGTAATGAGGTAATGAGCTCTTACAAAAAAGTAGATCTTGAAAATGTAGATATTACCAAAAAAACCAATCGTATTCCCACAGTATTATTTAATGCGATGATTAATCCATTAATCCCTTACACCATCAAAGGAGCTTTGTGGTACCAGGGTGAGTCCAATCGTACCGAACCGCAGAATTACAAAAAGCTTTTTCCCGCCATGGTAAAGGATTGGCGCACGCGCTGGGGAATTGGAGATTTCCCATTCTATTATGTGCAAATTGCACCTTACATGTATGGTGATAATAATTCCTTCGAAACAGTAGCAAATTCAGCATTTATTCGCGAAGTGCAATTGCAATGTTTGGATCTGATTCCAAATTCGGGCATAGCCATTACCATGGATATTGGAGATGATTATTGTATTCATCCACCAAAGAAGAAGGAGGTAGCAGATAGACTATTGTTCAATGCCCTCAACCAAACTTATGGTTATAAAACTATTGATTATGCGACCCCAATTTTTGACAAGTTAGAGGTTGAAGACGGTGGAATAATTTTAAAATTTAAAAACGCAGAGACGGGAATGTATGCTTATGATGAGTTGGAGGGGTTTGAAATTGCTGGAGATGATAAGGTATTTTATCCAGCGAATGCCAAAATTGTGAACCGCAAGGATGTATCTGTAAAAAGCGAAAAAGTGCCTCACCCTGTGGCGGTGCGATATGCATGGCGTAACTGGATCGTTGGAACTCTTTTTGATGCCAACCTACTACCTGCATCTTCATTTAGAACTGATGATTGGGATGATGCTACAAAATTTAAGGAATGAGTTTTAATCGAATTATTTCATTTATAAATAAAAAAGCCTCGATGAACTCTGCTGTCATCGAGGCTTTTTTTACTGGGTATTTTGGCTACTCGATTTTGTGTTGGCAAAATGTACTATTAATAATTTGCAATTAAGGCTTCGTACGGGATATTCATTTTTTCGTGTAAGTTCCTAATCATGTTCAATGTCAATTTTCTTTTTCGACTAAATATTTCTGAAACTCTACTTTTGTAACCAATTATCTGAGCAAGCTCTTTATTTGACATTTCCATTTGCTCCATTCTGAATTTAATTGCTTCTATGGGGTCAGGTGCTTCAATAGGGTAATGTTCATCTTCATATTTTTCTATCAAGAGTGATAACAATTCGGCTTCATCTCCTTCTTTTGAGTTTTCAGGAGCGTGAAATATTTCTTCAAACCGTTTCAATGAATGATTATAGTCTTTTGCTGATTTTATAACTTTAACTTCCATAATTTCTATATTTTTTCTGTGTTCACTTCCTGCCTGCCGGCAGGCAGGTATTGTATTCAGTATGTGTCCCAATAAATTTAATAAAATACCATTTTTTTCTGTAGTTAATATCTATGATAAGCCTGTACTTATTTCCACAAATATTAAAAACAACTTTTCCATTCTTCAGAATGCTTGCTTTTGCATATTCTGATTTAATTTCAGAAGGAGTTGCCCATTTAGCTTTTGAGGCTTCCTTATACCATGTTTTTAATTGTTCCTGGGAATCATTGTGCTTTTCCCAAAATTCCCGAAGTCTCTTTTTTACAAAAACACGCATTAATTGTCTAATATTTTATGGCAAATATAAGCAATAGTTACCAATATGGTAATTTCATCAATTAAGATTGATGGAAAGTATTTTGCTAACGTTTACGCTAAAAAGCCTTACCATCCTACAGGTTGGCTATGGGTTTTTAGCGAGTGTTGAACCGAACACCTACGTTGAAGGCTTTCAATTTGGTCAATGACAATAACTTTGTTTTCAAATAGTAAAATATGCTGGTCATTCGGCTTAATTGTTGGGCTTAGTTAAATTTATATTTTGCCATTCTCTTATCTCCATACCGAACTAATATTTTTTGTTCAGTTGCTGTTTTAAGATCTCGACTAGCTGTTGCTGACGAAATTTCCTTATAATTCCTTAAATAGTCTTGGCGTGAAAACTTTTGAGAGCCAATTGTTTCTTTGAATATTTGAATCCTCTCTTTATTAGAAAGATGAACACTTTGCGTTCTGAGAAGATGCTCAAGTGATAAATCTATAATTTCCAACATAAATAATATGAAGGTTGTAGCATTCCCAGTTTTGTCTGATATACTTAGAGCCTGATAGTACGCTTCTTGTTTAGTTTTTATAAGGGCTTCGATGGGGAGGAATTCGAATACCGGGTAGTGCTGTATTAGAATAACGGTTTGCCATAATCTACCCATTCTGCCGTTACCATCAACAAAGGGGTGGATAAACTCTAGTTCATAATGAAAAACACAACTTTTAATTAATGGTATTTCATTACTTTTTTTCAGGAATTCAAACAAATTTGTCATCAACGCAATGACAAGATGACCAGGAGGGGCAAGATGTGTAATTTTTGAACCTTTAAGAATGCCGACTTCTGTAGTCCTGAATTTCCCGGCATCCTTTATCAAATTAGACATTAAGGTTTTATGTGTGCTTTTAAAATCACGTACAGCGACAGGGTTTAGTTGCTGTATCTTATTATAGACGGTTATTGCATTTGTTACCTCTATAATATCCTTTTCAGGAGCTAATACTCTTTTATTATCAATTAAAGCTGTTATCTGTTCAACCGTCAAGGTATTGCCTTCAATTTCCAGTGATGCCTGGATAGATTTGATTCTATTGCTTTTTCTTAGACTTGTTTTGGGTTTGTTTAGATGTGCGGCATTAATTTCACCTATTTTCTCAGAGATGGCAGCTACTTGTCTTAAGATTTCTGGTGTTATTTCATAAGGAGGATTCATGATACTATCAAATGATACTATCAAATATACAAATGATTATAGAATAACACACTGTTTGTATTTTACTTAAGTCCAACAGTTACGCTAAAAAGCATTGCTATCCCGCAGGGTATAGCGAGTGTTGAATCGAACACCTGTGGTGAAGGCTTTAGATTAGGCTCAGTTCGATAGCTACAATTTAATATTAAACGAGCTACCGCTTTTTATTTCAAATTGTTTGATCGTTGTGTATTTGCTTCCTTTGGCTTTTTCAGGTCGGAACACAACTTTGTATTTCCCAGGCTGGATGGCAACAGTATTCCTGAGCTGATCGGAGTCAAGATTGTAAACCCATTGTTGAGTGCCATCGCTATAAATTTCATAAAGGCTTCCAAAACCCATGGACGAAGAGATGAAATTGACAACTCCAGGTTGATCAAGTTTTAGTTTAGTTTTTTCGCTTTGGTTTATTTGCACATTTCTGAATGTTCGCCTTGGTAGCGTGGTGCATTCAATATCGTAGCTGCCTACCAGTAATTTTTCGGTATTGTCAATCATCATGGTCGTTAATATTTCTGCTTTTTCCGGCATTTTTATAATACATAAAACGCCATTTTTATATTCTGAATGTCCGGGTTGTTTGACACTTAAAAATCCCTGAGGTGTTTTGATTTGTATAATATTATGCTGACCGGCCAATATTTCAACATTCTTTTTTCTGACAGGCGGGATGGTATTTACTACTATGTCGTACGAAAGAACAGGATCAACATCTACAGAATCGGGTCTGCCCAGTGCATCACGGTAGTGAACAAATTCGAATGCAGAAGTTTGCGTGAAATGGTTGATAAACGAAACATTGACATTGGTTTCTATGGGTTGATTATCTATGTCGAGTAACTCAATAGAAACTGTGGTTTTTCCCAGGCTTTGATTCAACGCCTTGTTGAGGGCTAGTCGGAATTCGTTGATGTTTGCCGCATCGTAAAATGATCCCATACAACCAAACTGTTCTTCAAACTTGAGATCCATACCAATGCCGATGATAAAAGGTTTTAAAAATATTCCCCTTCGTTGCAATGCCAATGACACAGCACAGGGGTCGCCATCACAAGATTCGATTCCATCAGTAATGATGATTATAATATTTCTTGTGTCACCATTCGTCGGGAAATCATTCGCTGCTTGCTCCAATGCATATGCAATTGGGGTGGTTCCTTTGGGCCCAAAAGTTTTTAGTACACTTATGATCCTGTCGTGATTTTGCTTGGCAAATGCAGCTTCCAGTTTTGTGTCGTCACATCGCCTGAGTCTTCTGTCGTATTGGTGGCCGTAAATGCGTAATGCCAATTCCAGATCGTGATCTGCTCTAAGCGAATCTACCA